>JBOFGY010000252.1:0-3089 GCA_051649365.1 Trueperaceae bacterium | reverse complement strand
AGTAAACTACCATCGAAAAGTTCATAGTTGCAAGCTGTATGGGTAGGAGCAATTATAAGAGTGCCTCTGCTTTTTTCACCCGTATAAAAGGAGTCGTTACCAAAGTCAGCCCTGCCATGCCCGCCTTTAAGTATAAGTTGGATATTGTAACCAGGTAGAGGCGGGTCAGGGTAAAACCCCCTTGGTTGAAAAATTTGTGTCATTTCGAGCTGAAAACTGCTCGAGAGACGGTGTTCGTGCGTAGTGGGCTTATACTGTTCCGCCGAACTCACCCATTCGTGAAAACTGTTGTAGCTTTCCTCATTCATACTTTAGCCTAAACAGTAAAAAACCAATTAAATGTAAGACAAAGCGCACGCTTGGTTCAGAATTTTCTAATGTTTTATATATTCCTAACAATTTTTCACGGTTGTCGAGATGACGAAAGACAAAGCGGGTTTGTTTTCGCTAGATTGCCCTCAAAGAGAATGGAGGTAAGGGAAAGAACATGATGATAGTTCTGGAAAGAGAAGAACAGCCGTTTTGTAAGCCCTGTGGATTCAAATGCACACGGAAAAGGAGAGAAAATGA
Source organism: Trueperaceae bacterium (assembly GCA_051649365.1). Taxonomy (GTDB): domain Bacteria; phylum Deinococcota; class Deinococci; order Deinococcales; family Trueperaceae; genus CAVTAE01. The sequence goes on along the minus strand of JBOFGY010000252.1, from coordinate 2,519 downwards.
AAGAAAAAGACATCAACAAAGCGACGAAGGTAAGTGAAAAAACTGAGCCAGGCTTTTCTCAACAACGCCGCGCTATAGTGACGGGCATGTTAGGCGGCTTGGCTGCGGCAGGCACGGGCATGTTGGGCTTTGGCACCGCGCAGGCCCAGGAGGCAACTGCCGAGAAGCCACTCGCTGGCAAAGTTGCCCCATCGTGACAGGAGCGAGTGCATATTTTAGTCATGTCGGCACCCATTTTAGTTTCGTCCAGCCACCTTTTTGGGCAAAACAAACTCTTGATCAATGCTCTCCTTGTTTTACTAAAAATAGCTCGTTCTGGACGAGAAATCTTTCATTTCTAACCGTTGCAAAGAGTCTGGCTGGAGATCATAAAATCGGTGGCCGGATTTTTTCATATTGCTTGGCCGGCCTTGGCTAAATTATGCAAGCGAGGAATTTTATGAAGCTGTTAAAATTACGACGTAGTGTCTGCATTCTTGCTGTCTTACTGGCGACTCACGCGAGTGCCAACACACCACCTCTTCCCGAAGGACTTACCCTGACACCGTTTGTAGCTGGCTTGGAAATGCCTGTCTATATCGCTGCGGTGCCGGGGCAAGCGAATAAACAGTACGTGCTCGAGAAAGGCGGGCGGGTGCGCCTGGTAGAGAATGGTGAAGTGCAGGGGCAACCTGTTTTAGACATTCAAAATTTAGTTAGTACAGGTCTCGAACAAGGTTTACTTGGTATTGCCCTTCACCCTGACTATCAAAGCAACGGCTATATTTTCGTCAACTACACCGACGAAGCAGGTGACACACAAATCGTGCGTTACCAAGTGTCGAATGACGTTGCTGATCCTGATTCAGCCAAAACTATTTTGACCGTTGATCAACCCCACAGCAATCACAATTCAGGAACGCCCACCTTTGGCCCAGATGGTTATTTGTACATCGTCATGGGCGACGGTGGTTCGCAAGGTGACCCCGACGGGAACGGGCAAAACATGGGCTCGCTGCTTGGCAAAATGCTGAGGATAGACGTTGATAACGGCGACCCCTACAGCATTCCCGACGACAACCCTTTTGTCGGTCAAGAAGGCGTACTGCCTGAAATCTGGACAAGTGGCTGGCGCAACCCCTGGCGATTTAGCTTTGACCGTGAGACAGGCGACATGTGGATCGCAGATGTTGGACAAAATGCTTATGAAGAAATCAATTTTCAGCTAGCAGGACAAGGTGGTGGCAATTACGGTTGGCGTTGCTACGAAGCCTCGCACGAATACGACTTGAGCGAGAACTGTGAGGGCAAGGAGTTTATTGACCCCGTGCTCGAGTACGACCACAGCCAGGGTGCTTCGGTAACAGGTGGCTACATGTACCGTGGCAGTGCCATTCCAGACTTACAAGGCAGATATGTGTTTGGTGACTTTACGAGCGGAAAAATTTGGTTCGCCAGCAGCACCGACAACGGCTGGGTGACGAGTGAATGGCAAGACAGCGACCTCAACATCAGTTCATTTGGCGAAGATGCCGACGGAGAACTTTTTGTCATTGACTATAGCGGAACGATTTATAGGCTAGAGCAGGAATAGAGAGTAGCTGTCAACGCTTTGCATGTGAGAGGAGACATGATGAACAGCAGCATAGAAGAAAAAATCCAACACGACGCTTCAACAACACAAGACGCTTTAGGAACAGAAGCAGGGGATAAGCCCATCACCAATCTGAGTGGCTGTGAAGGTGTCGCCAATGATGTGATAGCAAGGCTCGAGCGGCTCAAACAAAACCCCGAACGCTTTGCTCACCTTGACGAACACTCGAGGGGGTTTCTCGAGCGCGAAATTAGCCGCCGCCATTTTCTGGCAGGCAGTATGGTTGTTGCGGGTACGGTGGCATTAGCAAATGTGCCAAGCGCGGTAGCTCAAGACGCACCTAAAGTTGAAATTTTACCCGAGGTCGCTGATATTACGCTCAATGTTAACGGTCAACCCTACGCACTACAACTTGATACGAGGACGAGCCTGCTTGACGCGGTGCGCGAAACACTTGGTTTAACAGGTGCGAAAAAAGGTTGCAATCAAGGAACCTGCGGTGCTTGTACAGTTCATATAAATGGTCAGCGCGTCGTGTCTTGTTTGACGCTCGCTGTGACCGCGCAAGGCACGGAAGTTACCACGGTTGAAGGCTTGGCGCAGGGTGACACGCTTCACCCCTTACAACAAGCCTTCATCCGTCACGACGCTTTTCAGTGTGGCTACTGCACGAGCGGACAGATTATGTCGGGTGTTGCTTGCATTGCTGAGGGTAACGCAGCGAGCGAAGAAAGTATCCGCGAATTTATGAGTGGCAACATCTGTAGGTGTAGTGCCTACCCTGGCATCGTTGCGGCGATTCAAGAAACGGCGCAGAGGAGCTAAGTATGCAACCTTTTCGTTATGCCAAACCCACAAAGGTCGAAGATGCCATTCATCTCGTGATGGGTGAAGAAAACGCCATGTATCTTGCTGGCGGTACGACACTTGTCAATCAATTGCGCTC
>JBOFGY010000251.1:0-6871 GCA_051649365.1 Trueperaceae bacterium | reverse complement strand
CCTTTGCCTTTGTGCGTGTGCGTGATGATGCACGTTGGCTTGTCTTTCTGGTGAGGTGCACTATTAAAGGTCTTGAGTAACTTCGCGTGGTCGTGTCCGTCTACTTCGGTGACAGCCCAGCCAAAACCTCGCCATTTATCGGCAAGGGGTTCTAAGTCATTGGTGTTGGCTACCGCGTCGCCTTGTTGTAAACGGTTGCGGTCAACAATGACGGTGAGGTTACCTAATTTTTGATGCGCTGCGCACATAGCGGCTTCCCAGTTACTGCCTTCTTGCAATTCGCCGTCACCCGTTAACACGAAGGTGCGCCACGATGCGCCAGAGAGTTTTGCACCAATCGCAATCCCTACGGCGACAGGCAAGCCGTGACCGAGTGGCCCCGTGTTTGTTTCAACGCCTGGAAGTTTGTTGCGGTCTGGGTGGCCATTCAGTTTAGAAAGAGGTTGCATATACGTGCTGAGTTGCTCTTTAGGAAAAAATCCTGCATATGCGAGTGTAGTGTAGAGTGCGCCCGAGCAGTGGCCCTTGCTAAGAATAAAGCGGTCACGTTGTGGGTTTGTTGGGTCTTCAGGATGGATATTAAGAACACCAAAATAAAGCGTCGTTAAGATATCAGTGGCAGACAGATCACCGCCGATGTGGCCCATGCCGGCTTCATAAACCATTTGTAGGTCGCGCCGCCGTATCTCATAGGCGCGGTCTTTAAGAAACGAGGGAGAAACATGCTTGCGTGTTATCATGATGGTTTACCTTTTCCAAAATGAGATATTGGTCTTGCATAATAGGGCTAGCGTACGCTCTTGTCTAAAAACTGTCAAGCGCAGAATGTGCTGTAAAACTTAGGAACATTCTGTGGTTTTTGCTCGAGAATTTCCGCCTTGACCGCGTGACAAAACAGGCGTTATATTTCATATTTCAGTGAGTTATCTACGAAGCTTGTCCAACCTCGTAACGCTTTTGCTGAAGGGTATGAAAGTGAGTGTAGATTGTGAAGCAAATTGAACAGTGGGCGTGTTTCGAGGTGGCTTTGTCAGGACCAAAGCACGGTAATCCCTTTCTCGAAGTTCGCTTGAGTGCGGAGTTTCGTCCTAGTCAGGGTGGCAGTGCTATTGAAGGTGGCAGTGCTATTGAAGGTGGCAGTGCTATTAAAAATGTCATTGTAAGCCAAGGTTTCTATGATGGTGAAGGTATCTACCGCATTCGCTGTATGCCAACGCAGCAAGGTGAATGGAGCTACACGACAAAAAGTAATGTCCCTGAACTTGATGGGCAAATAGGAAAATTTATGTGTGTTGCACCGTCGGGCCACAATCACGGCCCCGTGCGTATTCACGATACATTTCATTTTGTTTATGAAGATGGCATACCTTACTATCCACTCGGTACGACGCTCTACGCCTGGACGCATCAACCCCAAACCCTGCAAGAGCAGACACTGGCAACATTGCGAGAGACTGCCTTTAACAAAGTTCGCATGTGTATTTTTCCGTTACATTATCCGCTGAGCCATAATGAACCCGAGCTTCATCCTTTTGAAAACGATGCAACGGGTGAACGAGATTTCACGAGGCTTAATCCCTTATTTTTTCAACACTTTGAAAAACGCCTCAACGATTTGCTCGAGCTCAACATTGAGGCTGATATTATTTTGTGGCACCCTTATGATCGTTGGGGTTATTCCAAAATGGACGAAGCGAGTGACTACCGCTATTTGCGTTATATTCTAGCGCGTCTTAGCAGTTATCGCCATGTCTGGTGGGCAGTGGCGAATGAATATGATTTGCTGCGTGATAAACCGCTCGAGCGTTGGGATAGATTTTTTGACATCTTGCGGGAGGAAGACCCCTATGGACATTTACGCTCGATTCACAATGGTGACGTGGATAAAAACTACGATCACACGAAAAATTCGATTACTCATGTTTCGATTCAAAACGCCGATATGCGCAGTGTGGGTGCTTGGCGTGAGACCTACAAAAAACCTATTATGAATGACGAACTCGAGTACGAAGGCAACGTTCCTTATCCTTGGGGTGCCATTACTGCCCAAGAGCAAAGTCACCGTTTTTGGATGATGGCCTCGAGTGGTGCCTATCCAAGTCACGGTGAAACATATATGCACCCCGAAGACGAGGTGTGGTGGGTCAAAGGCGGTGTGCTGCGCGGCGAAAGTTGGCGGCGGGTTGGCTTTTTAAGACGTATTCTCGAGGCAGGCCCTGGCCCTCTGACACCGCAAAAGGGTTCGGCGCAGGGTCTTTTTCCTGGCCGCTGGGGGGACTATTTTAATTTGAAATTTGCGGGTGGTCTGCACGAAGATTATCACCTCATCTATATGGGTGAATATCAACTCAAAGTGCTTATCTTGCCGCCAAGTGTCGAGGACTACACCATTGATATTCTTGACACTTGGGAGATGACGGTTACACCTGCCAAAGCAAAGAAATTAACGGGAGAGGAAACCTATATTTTTGATAACACTGAAGGCTACGTGCTCGAGCTACCAGGCAAACCTTATCTAGCCTTGCGCTTTAGAAAAAAGTAGAATAGTCAATTATGACAAAACAAATGACCTTGGCTGTGATTATCGGCAACCGCAACTTTTTTCCCGACGCACTCATTAGTGAAGGGCGCAAAGATATTTTAGACGTTTTTGCAGAGATGAACATTCGTCCGATTTTACTGGACGAGGACGCGACAAAGCTGGGAGCTGTCGAAACCTGGGAGACTGCAAAAAAATGTGCCGCACTTTTTAAGCAACACCAAGACGAGATTGACGGTATTCTGATTTGCCTCCCAAACTTTGGTGACGAAAAAGGCATTGCCGACACGATAAAACTTTCTGGTTTGCAGGTGCCAATTCTCGTACAAGCCTATCCCGATGATTTAGGACAGCTCATTCCTTCACGCCGCCGTGACGCATTTTGTGGAAAGATTTCTGTTTGTAACAACCTTTATCAGTACGGTTTTCCGTTTACTGTAACCGAGCTTCACACCGTTCATCCGAAGTCAGACTCGTTCAAAAAAGATTTAACAAAGTTTGCGAGCGTTTGCCGTGTCGTGAAAGGTCTTAAGAATGCGAGACTTGGTGCCGTCGGCGCACGCCCGAATGCCTTTAATACCACGCGCTACAGCGAGAAACTGTTGCAAGCGTTTGGGATGAGCGTGCAGACGATTGACCTGTCGGATGTCTTTGGCCCTGCTGAAAAACTGAGTGACGAGGACTCGAGGGTCAAAGAGAGACTTTCTGGCATTAAGGCCTATGTCAATACGAGTGGTGTTCCAGACCCAAAACTTGTCAAAATGGCCAAGATTGGCATCATCTTAGATGACTGGATGGGGTCACTCGACATCACCGCTTCCGCGATTCAATGTTGGGATTCTTTGCAACTCAACTATGGTGTGAACGTTTGCACGCTGATGAGCATGATGAGCGAATCCTTGCTACCAAGTGCGTGTGAAGTAGATATAACAGGAGTTGTCTCTATGTACGCGCTGCAACTCGCATCAGGCACACCAAGTGCGCTTGTAGACTGGAATAATAATTACGCGGATGATCCCAACAAGTGCGTGTTGTTTCACTGTGGCAACTGGGCCAAGAGTTTCTTTGGCACGGAATTCAAAATGGAATACGCCCCAATTTTAGGTTCGACACTTGGTGATGAAAACACGTACGGCGTTGTTTCTGGTCGCACACCTGCGGGCCCGTTTAGCTACGCACGTGTGACTACCGATGACCGCAACGGCGTGATGAAAGCCTATGTTGGTGACGGTATGTTTGTAGAGGACCCACTGAGTACCTTTGGAAGTCGTGCGGTGGTCGAAGTACCAAAGCTTCAAGCACTGATGCGTCACATCTGTAAAAATGGTTTTGAACACCATGCCGCCATGAATAGGTCGCACTCAGGCACAGCACTGACAGAAGCGTTTGAGACCTATTTCAAATGGGATGTTTATCATCATGTGGCGTAATTGTCGAGCAGTAGTTGTTGCGGTTCGACGATTTTGATAGGAAGTGGTTAGATGACAATAGGTTGGAGGTGCCTTGTTAGGATGAGGCTGTAGGAGGATATATGGCCACATTCAAGGTAACAACCTGGAACGTAGAAAATCTCTTTCATCCCCAAGACACCGCCAACTCTGTTACGTCTAAAACGGTTACATCTAAAACCAAAGCAGCCTATGAAGAGAAATTGGACAGCTTGGCAACGACAATTTTACAACTCGAGCCCGACATTCTCGCCTTGCAGGAAGTGGGCAGTGAGGAAGCCCTCAGCGACCTCAATCAACGCCTAAAAAAACGCTATCCACACACACAACTCTCGAGCTTTCCTGATTCGCGGGGTATTCGCGTCGCATTTCTCTCTAACCTTCCCTTTAAGGAATTTGAAGACATAAGCAGCTTCCCACTACCAGGGTTGCCCACAGTCATCGGGATAGATAATGAAGGCAAGCCAACTAGCTTAACAGGTTTGGGTAGGGGTGCGCTGCGTGTTCTCGTTAAACCCAAAAAGAATCTCTCGCTTCAGCTCATCAACGCACACTTAAAATCCAAACTGCTAACTTACCCAACATCTTCAGGTGGATCTCGTTTTGAACCAAACGACGAGCATGAACGGGCACGAGTGGCTGGTATGGCCCTGCTACGCCGCACGGCTGAAGCGGTTGCATTGCGTGTGAAGGCAAATGAACTTTTAGAAGACAATACTAAAAATGCCCTTATTTTATTGGGGGATATGAACGATGTAACGGACGCAGCCACGACGCAGATTTTGCAAGGACCTGGTGGCAGCGAGATTGGTACGAGTGGTTTTGACAGAGAAGATGAAGGGGATGACTCGAGGCTCTTCAACCTGGCCCCTTTAATCCCAGAAGAGCGACGCTATTCACGTATTTATAGGGGTAACAAAGAACTGATTGACCACATCTTGGTAAGTAAAGAATTTCTCTCTGGGCAACCGCGCAAGCTACCTAAAGTAGACACTCACTTCTCTGATATGCCTATGGCATCTGTTACCGATAATCCCCAAGAAAGAACAGGGGAAACAGGCTCAGACCATTCGCCAGTGACGGCACTGTTTGAAATTTAGCACTGTTTGAAATTTAATGGAGTAGGGGTAACTTCAACGCTTTGCCTTCCCAATCTTCTTTCAGCCAAGCATAGTTTGGGTCATCATAGGGTGGGGTGGCTCGAGCCTCATCTTGTAATTCGCCAGCTAAAAAGTTTAAGAAATAAATATTCGAGCCAGGTGCGGCTGCCACAGGATGAAAACCCCTCGTGACTAAAACGAGGTCTCGGTCTTTCACGGTGAAGCGTTCGTCAAAATTTGTATCAATATCGTAGTTGCGGTGCAGTGCAAACCCATTTTCTGGTGTAACGCGGTAATAATAGGTTTCTTCTAAATAGGGTGACCCAAACTTCCCGTCATGACAGTGTGGAGGATAACCCGACCAACTGCCACCTGGCACGTAAACTTCAAATAAAATTAAACGCTCTGCGGGTAAGGGATGACTTAGGATATGATTCACTTGTCTTTTTGCAGCACCGCCGCCACGCACTTCTTTTTTCATTTCCTCGGGTCTAAAAAGACGCAGGGGATATTTACCTGTTGCGGGTGCAGACCCCCAAGCGATTTCTAAAGAACTTTCTGCTTTGAGTGTTACTTCGTGTTGAGGTGGCAGATAAAGAACGTGGGGCAGCTCTTCAAAAACATTTTTGCGCGATACAGCAAAGGTTTGTTCGTTTACTGTAAATGTAACTGTGCCTTGTAAAGGTACGAAGGCGAGTTCTTCGTTCTGACTCGAGACGCGAATTTGTTCACCTACTTCCAATCTCACTACCTTAAAACCTAGATAGTGCCAATGTGCGCTTTGAGGTGTAATAAGAAGTTGAAGCTTTTCATCTTTTGAAGGGTGAAGGTGGTTGACAGATTTTTTGAGGTAAAGGTCATAGCAGGCACGTAGAGACATCGTGCTTGAAATATCACTGATATCAAAACTTTCAAAATAATTGGCAATGATTTGAAAGACGAGGTTTTCAAAAAACCGTTCTTCATAGTGTCCAGAGATTTGAGCGAGTTGTTTTGCTCGAGCTTTGCTGACCATATCCCCAACACGTGTCGAGTCCCTCGTACAAGCCTCTGCTTCTTCTTCGCTAAACTCGAGTCCAAAGGTGTCCTCGAGTTTCAAAATAATCTCGAGGACAAAGTGTAAATAATTTGTTTCTGCACGTTGTGCGTCTTGCTGCTGACCTACAGGCTGTACATCATTGCCACAGCTGGGGCAAAAGGCTTCAGGCTTTTCTCGCCACTCGTGTCCACACGTTGGACACGTTCCGATTTCCATCATGTCATTGCCTCCGCTTTTGCTCTATTCTTACGCACTTGGCCGCAAGAAACAAGCGATATACAGTAAGGCCCGAGACGGGTAAGATGATGGTTATATAGAGGTTTGGAAGCTGACGAGCCTGTCAGTGTTTCAGTGAGCCTGATAAGCTGACGCGCTGAAATGCTAAACCAATCGAAGAACTGAAAAGTCGGGTGGAGGTATTGTGTGAAAACAATCCGAATGACCGTCGGACAAGCCTTAGTACGTTTTCTGGCCGTGCAGTTTAGTGAGCGAGATGGGGTAGAGCACCGTCTTATTGCCGGGGTTTGGGGAATTTTTGGTCATGGGAATGTGACGGGCTTGGGTCAAGCCCTGCACGAAGTTGGAACGAAAGTTGGTCTGCCCTATTACCGCCCGCAAAACGAACAAGCCCAAGTTCACGCAGCAGTTGCCTACGCCAAACACAAGCGGCGGTTGTCGGCGATGGCTTGCACCGCCTCGATTGGCCCAGGTAGCACGAATATGGTGACAGGTGCAGCACTCGCCA
>JBOFGY010000250.1:0-5664 GCA_051649365.1 Trueperaceae bacterium | reverse complement strand
ATTTCTTCTTTGCGCTCATCGCTTTAGCCATACGCTTTAGCCATAGTCAGGATTTTCTAGGCTGGCACGTCCACACTCTTTGCAGTGATAGCGTTGTTTCCCATTTGGAGCTTTCCCATTCTTCTTGATGGTTTTACTATCCCAGTGATAGCACTTGATGACTTGTGTCACCCTTCCTCTAGCTTAGCAGTTTCGATTGAACCATTACCCATCTTTGGGCCTCCTGTGCAAAGAGAGGCCCTATTCTATTCGCTTTTATTGCTCTTTTATAGACTGCGTAACTTCAGTTTTATATTGTTTTCAGCTGACTTATTGTGGTGGCTGCAATGCGTTTACAACATTTTGCACATTCAAAAAGTAGAACGTGTCGCCTGTCATTTTGGCATCAGGATTAAAGGTAAAAACCTCGAGAATCGGTTCATTCACTTGCACTCTCGTAGCTTTTGCCGTTGCTTTCCAAACACTGGACAAAAACACTTTGTCACAAGCAGCATAAAGCGTAGGTGGACTATCAATTTGAATGTCCCAATTACCAAAAAGGGCAGCTTCATACTCTTGGAATTTGTCAAACGTATAGGTACCGCCGTAAGGCAAAGCTTCTGGGATAACCAAGGTTGCATCGGGAGTCCAATAAAGCGAGCGATCAAAAGGTTGACCGCTTGTCAAAGCTCCAAGATAAGCTTTCATCGCTGCAAGATTTTTCTCTTCGATATTGGGGTCACAGCTATACGTGGTTGGGGTCGTTGGCGTGGTTGGGGTCGTGGTTGTTTCCCCTTCCGCCTTTACAGAACAACTCGACAGAGCAAGTAAACCTAAAAAACATATAACAAATGCCACCAGTTTTTTCATAAGTACATCCTCCAAAGATGGAGTTTAGCATTTATTGAGCGCTTGTAGAAATGAACTATTGAATATTTTTAGAAGAGAAACATTTAATTCTTAATAAAAAGTGAAACAGAGATTACATGCTAATCTTAATCTCCGTTGTTGACATAGATTGACGTTATTACTCGAGCGCGTCCAAAACAACTTTTAAGTCAAAGAAGAAAAACGTATCATTGACAATTTTGCCGTTTTTCAAGGTAAAAATCTCGAGCAGGGGTTCATTGACTGTTTCGCCTGTCGCAATAGCTGTTGCGCCCCATACACCCGACAAAAAGACTTTATCGCAAGAGGCAAAAAGCTGTGGTTCAGGCAAGTCTTGGCTGAGTTGCCATGTCGAGAAGAGTTTCGCTTCGTAGTCACCAAATTGGCTAAACGTGTAGGTACCACCATAAGGCAGCGAGGCCGGAATATCCAGCGTTGCATTGGTATCCCAATAAAGTGCCCTATCAAAAGGTTGACCGCTTGTTAAAGCCTCGAGGTAGGCATTCATGACATTGAGATTCTGCTTCTCTAAAAACGGATCATATGAAGTCAACCCTGGATTGCAATTTGTTACAGTTAAAATGCCTGCGTCATCAACGGCTACTTCCGTCTCCGCTTTAGCATCACAAGCAACTAGCACGAGTAGTAAAATGGCACCTGTAAAGAGTAAAACCAGGGGTGTAAGTCGCCTTGTTTCTTTTTTCATAAAATCCTCCCAAGATTTATGAAACCTTAACGGAATCACCGTAGCAGCTAGCCTGCCTGTTTGTTACTATACCCTAAACTTACGCTGTCTACCTTAAATCCGTTTAAATACAGGGCAACCGCAATGTCGAAAAACCTTGAACTTTAGCTTTCTTTTCGTAAATAGCAACCTCGAAGCACACCTTGCAAGTTCAGGAAAATCTAGCGGTTCAGTGACTCGTGAATAGACTTGGACTTTTGCTATGTTAAGCCAAAACCTCGACTCTAGCGACTTTGCGGTTGCCCTGCGTTTAAATACACTGTCGTTCTGCCCTTTCACTCGAATATGCTATGCTCTCCGCTTGAATGATACACGGCCCCCAAACAAGGTATGTTAGCTCGTGGCCCCGCAGCGGAGAGAGATATGCCTAGACGCACCGATATTCACAAAATTCTCATTCTCGGCTCCGGCCCTATCGTCATCGGGCAAGCCGCAGAATTCGATTATTCAGGAACCCAAGCCTGTAAATCCCTACGGAGTGCAGGGTTTGAAGTTGTGCTCATTAACTCGAATCCTGCCACCATCATGACTGACCCCGAAGTTGCCGATAAAACTTATATCGAGCCACTGACAGTTGAATTTGTCGAAAAAGTTTTAATACTAGAAAAACCCGATGCCATCCTACCAACACTTGGTGGACAAACTGCACTCAACCTAGCAAAGGCACTCCACGAGGGAGGTGTGTTGGTCAAACACAACGTCAAACTCATCGGTGCCAATTACGACGCTATACAAAAAGGTGAAGACCGCAAACTCTTTCAAGAAGCCATGACGAAAATTGGCATCAAAACACCGGCTGGGAAAATGGTGTCAACCTATGAAGAAGCGACAGAATTTGTCAAAACGATTGGCTTTCCTGCCATTATTCGCCCGAGTTTTACACTGGGTGGTACGGGCGGGGGTATTGCCTACGACGCAAACGAGTTCGAGGAAATTATCAAACAGGGCTTGCACGATTCGCCGGTAGGTACGGTGCTCGTCGAACAATCTGTCCTCGGTTGGAAAGAATACGAGTTAGAAGTCATGCGTGACACCAATGACACTGTGGTCATCATCTGCTCAATTGAAAACTTTGACCCCATGGGTGTTCACACAGGTGATTCTATTACCGTTGCTCCCGCGCAAACCTTATCTGATAAAGAATATCAGCAACTCCGTGATTATTCGATTGCCATTATTCGTGAGATCGGCGTGGAGACGGGTGGCAGTAATATTCAGTTTGCCGTGAATCCAAAAAATGGTGACGTGATTGTCATTGAGATGAATCCACGTGTGTCGCGTTCGTCTGCTCTTGCCTCAAAAGCTACAGGCTATCCCATCGCCAAAATTGCTGCTCTGCTCGCAGTTGGCTATCACTTAGATGAACTGCCTAATGACATCACGAAAGAAACGAAAGCTGCCTTTGAACCTTCAATAGATTATGTCGTTACGAAAATTCCACGTTTTGCGTTTGAAAAATTTCCCGATACGCCTGACACCCTTGACACACAAATGCGCTCAGTTGGTGAAGTCATGGCCATTGGTCGAACCTTCAAAGAATCGTTGCAAAAGGCGATGCGTTCTTTAGAGTCCGATGTTCGCACCGAAACAAAAAATATGAACTTGGCGCAACTTGAGGGCAAACTCTACCCCAACCCGCGCAGACTCGGTGCAGTCTTAGAACTCTTGCGGCGCGGGCGCAGCGTGCATTTTCTGCACGAAAAAACAGCGATAGACCCTTGGTTTTTATCACAGCTCAAAGAAATGATAGACATTGAAAAAGATATTACTTCTTCTAAACCTGAGGGTTGGGACTGGGAACTGTGGCGCGAAATTAAGCGCATTGGTTTTAGTGACAGCGATTTAGCCAAACTTACAGGTACAAACGTTGATGACCTCCGAAGTTGGCGTTTAAGTCACGACGGCGCACCCGTGTATAAAACTGTAGACACCTGCGCCGCCGAGTTTGAAGCTTACACGCCTTACCATTACAGCACTTATGAATGGGAAGACGAAGTGCAGAGTTCCAGCAAAGACAAAGTGATTATCCTTGGCTCTGGCCCGAATCGCATTGGGCAAGGTGTGGAGTTTGATTACGCCACAGTTCACGCAGTGTGGGCTTTAAAAGACGCAGGCTTTGAAACAATTATGGTGAACTCGAATCCTGAAACGGTTTCCACCGATTACGACACAGCAGACAGGCTTTACTTTGAACCACTTACGCTCGAGGATGTCCTCAATATCGTTGATCACGAAAAGCCCAAGGGTGTCATTGTGCAACTCGGCGGACAAACACCGCTGAAACTTGCCAAAGCCCTCACCGATGCTGGTGTACCGATTTGGGGAACATCTGCTAAAGCCATTCACTACGCCGAAGACCGCGAGAGTTTCCACCAACTCTGCGAACGTCTCAGCATTCCGCAACCTGCGGGCGGTGTCGCTGAAAAAGCAAATGACGCAATAAAATTTGCTAGCGAAATTGGCTACCCCGTGATGGTGCGCCCGAGCTACGTGTTAGGTGGCCGCGCTATGCAGATTGTGCGTAGTGAAGACGAGTTGCAAACTTACTTGCGTGATGTCTACGCAGACTTGCCAGGCAAGCCCAGCCTATTGGTAGATAAATATATTGACAACGCCCAAGAGGTAGACGTGGACGCACTCTCAGATGGTGAAACGACGGTTGTCGCTGGCATTATGGAACACATCGAAGGCGCAGGCATTCACTCGGGCGATAGTGCCTGCATTACACCACCTGTACATTTATCGGGCGACGTGCAAAAAACAATTCTCGATTACAGCGTCCGTCTAACAAATGCAATTGGTGTAAAAGGACTGATTAATATTCAGTACGTCATCAAAGATAATAAGGTCATGGTGATTGAAGCGAATCCTAGAGCGAGCCGCACCATTCCGTACTTATCTAAAGCTACCGGTCATCCACTTGCTAAATATGCCGCACTTATCGCAGCAGGTAAAACCCTTAAAGAACTTGGCTTTACCAAGACCCCTAAGCCAGAGTTTTACAGCGTCAAAGAAGTCGTGCTGCCTTTCTTAAAATTCAAAAATGTCTTACCTATCTTAGGGCCAGAAATGCGTTCAACTGGTGAAAGCATGGGCATAGACACTGACCCCTACCTGGCTTATTACAAAGCCGTCATTGGTGCTAACGTCAAACTGCCTAAAACAGGCAACGCGCTTCTTCTCGGTGAAGGCTTAAATGACATTGCAAATGAGTTACAAGAACTGGGCTTTAGTGTAAGTCGTAAAGCAAATACAGGTGTAACGTATCAACTTTTAATTGATGTAACCCACACGCCCGAACTTCGTAGAGCTTTAGAAAACGGTGTGCCATATGTGACGACGCTCGAGGCCGCCCGTTGGACGCTTAAAGCCATACAGGCTGCCAAAGACCAAGATGTTTCGGTGACAGCCGTGCAACAATTACACCATGCTAAACTGCTAGCATGACCGTTCAGTCAAAACAGCCAAACACTCCAGAGGTATTAAGCACCCTAGACATACTGGCTGGCATACCTGTAACACATATCTGGAAACTTACGGTTGAGCAATATCACAAAATGATTGCAACGGGTACACTCACCGAAGATGACCCTGTCGAACTTTTAGAAGGGTGGCTCGTTACCAAAATGTTTAAAGACACTGCACACCGTACCTCTACGCGCTTAGCCAGGGGCCTACTAGAGCCACTCGTTCCAAATAGTTATTAGACCTCTTGCACAAATAGGGTTTTCTTCAAGAAAGTCCTTTGTAGTTCGCTGCTCAAAGGTATTTATGCAAGAAGTCTATTATGTAGATTTTCAAGAGCCAATTACGACTCAAGATAGTGAACCTGACATTGTTGTTGTAAAGGGAAATGTGCGCGACTACAGTCTACGGCATCCAAATGCAAGTGAGGCTGTAATTGTTATTGAAGTGGCTCAATAGGGAAAGCAAGGGGATGAGGCATTGGTAAAGTAGGGAATGATTTTATCCTTACAAGACATGCTAGCTGAGGAGAAAGTTTTCGAGACAGTCAGGCGTTTACGGTGGGCAGACGGGCAAGTAAAATGTCC
>JBOFGY010000249.1:0-11100 GCA_051649365.1 Trueperaceae bacterium | reverse complement strand
ATGATGCCTGGGGAGGTTCTGCCGATAAGGATCGTAACCTCATTCTCTCGCATCTTTATGTCAAGGCTACCTCAAGCTCCACCCCTGCGCCTACGCCGACGGAACCTGCGCCTTCTGAGCCTGCTCCCACAGACCCTGCGCCGACTGATCCTGTACAGCCGATTGACGGGGAGGCGATCAATACCACCTATACGGTTTCGAGTGAGAACTTTGGGAACCCCGAACGTGGTTGGAACTCCAATAAGATTTTCTCAAATGACTTGAGTGGACACGATTTTAATGAACTGCGTAGTGGTAATAGAACGCTCGTGCGTGGTGTGTTTGACATGAAAGAACTAAGCGGTCCTCTTTCACAATCGTCCTTAGATAACCTCGATAAGAATTTACAGAAAACCCGCGATGCTGGGCTTAAGGCCATTCTGACGTTTCGCTACAACGATCCTAACAATGGTGATGGCTCGATTCAAACATCGAAGGATGCTCCTCTCAATATTGTGAAACAACATCTCGATCAACTCAAGCCCATTTTTGAGAAGCACGCGGATGTACTTATGGGTTTACGGGGTGGATTTGTTGGTGCGTGGGGTGAGTGGCATAATTCCTCTAACAGTCTTGACAAAGAGCCTGCGCGTAGCGAAGTGCATAAAAAGATTTTAGAAGTTTTACCGAAAGACCGTATGATGAGTGTGCGCCGTGTCGAACAAGTTCAAGGAGTAACAGCTCAAGACGCTAATGCAACGATTGCCTTCAACCAAAGCAATGACGCTCGAACCGGTATGACTGACAACTGCTTCCTAGCTAGCCCGGGTGACGGCTCGACGTTCGCAGTAGACGGCAAATTAAGTACCGAAGGCATTGAAGCCCAAAAGAACTACCTAGCAGATGTTTCTAAGTTTTTGTTCATTGGGGGTGAAACCTGCGGCAATGATATTTCGAGTGCGAGCGATCAGCGTGATGATTGCAACACCGCTCGTGAAGAACTCAAACGTTTCCACTACACCTATCTCAACAGTGAATATTCCGAAGAAACCTTAGGTGCCTGGCGCAGCCAAGGCTGCTTTGATGAGTTTGGAAAATACATGGGCTACCGCTTCGAGCTGAAAAGCTCGAGTATCCAGAAAACGGTCAAAGCTGGAGCGACCCTCAATCTCAACTTCGTGGTGAAAAACGTCGGTTATGCTTCACCTGTCAACCCGCGCAGTCTTGCCATCGTGCTTCGCAATCAAAGCACAGGTACGACCTACACCATGAACATCTTGCAAGACCGTAGTAGCACCTTAGACCCACGCTTTTGGTTCCGTGAAAGTGGTGACATTACCGTCGCGGCTTCACCTACTTTGCCAAGCACGGTACCGGCGGGTACGTATGATGTACTCTTATCCTTGCCGGATCCGAAGAGTTCGTTGGCCAATCGTCCTGAGTACAGCATCCGCATGGCCAACACCAATGTCTGGGAAGCCAGTACAGGGCTCAACCTCTTGGCCAAAGGGCTTACCGTTACTCAGTAATCACTTTTCAACTAAATAAAAAGACCGTGCGTATTAAAAGCGCACGGTCTTTTTATCTGAAACGAAAATTTACCAGGCTTCTCCTTTAATGTCCGTTAAGGTTCTTTCTAAATTGGCGACAGCTGCTTGTGCGGTTTCTTCGCCCGTAAGCACACTGTGAACGCTGGTATAGAATGCCGTTGTGACTTCGCTATATTTCGCGCCAGTGACTGTAGAAGGGCGCGCTGTTGCTGCTTCTAGAATTGCGGGCATTCGCTCAAAGAATGGGCTTTGTGCCAAAATTTCTGGGTCTTGGTAAAGTGAGCGACGGGTTGGGTTGTTAGAAAGTTGTAAGGCGCGAATTTTTTGTACTTCGGGGCCAGTGAGCCATTTAATCAGCTCGATAGCTTCAGCTTCCTTGTCCGTGTGTTTACTTACGGCAAGTTGCCAGCCACCTAGTGCCGCACCCCCAGAGCCTGAAGAGCCAGCAGGTAACGGTTGCACGTCAAAAAGACCTTTGATAACTACACCGTCTTTGTTACCAAGTGAATAGGCATATGGCCAGTTACGCATAAAGGCTGCGTCGCCGGCTTCCCAAATTGCGCGAGTGGTTTCTTCAGCAAGCTCGATGGTGTTGGGGGGTGAAATGGTACCAATCCAGCTTTTGGCACGCTCGAGCGCGGCAATGGTTTTTGGATTATTAATTGAAATTGTGCCGTCTGCCTCAACGACACTGCCGGCCCCTTCTGAGGCGAGCCATTCTACTGCGTCACATGTTAAACCTTCATATTGATCGCCTTGCCATATATAGCCCCAAAAATCGGTGTTGCCCTCGGCACGTTCGCCGTCTTGGATGGTTTTAGCCATGGTGGCAAGTTCGTCCCACGTGGCAGGTGGATTAGCAAAACCATATTTTGCTAAAAGGTCTTTGCGGTAGTAGAGCAAGCCAGCATCCGTGTAGTAAGGCATGGCTAAGAGCTGCCCATTCAAGGTGTTATTCGCAATAATACGCGGGAAGAAGTCGGAGAGTTCTTGTTGGCTAAAGAAGGGTGAAAGATTGAGCAAGTCATCGCTAAAAATACCTGGCCAAACCACATCAATTTGAAAGACATCAATGTCGGGTGAGCGCGTCAGGCTAAGTTCAGATAATAATGCTAAGGTCAATGAGGAACTGTAAGGGATAGGTTTGATCACAACATCAATACCTGTGCGTTGCTCGAAGGGAGAAACAAGTTCGCTACAAAGCTCTTGGTCTTGAGGCGAGTCGAGACAGCCTAAACCGAGTGTGGCCGGGCCTTGACTGACGGTGTTGACAGAGACATTGCCGATATTGAACGTTTCGCAACTACTCAACAGGAGCGTGAAGATTAGGGTAAAAAGTAAGAGTGAGAGTGTTTTTTTCATTAGACGATCCTTTCTATCTAGGCGCGGCGGCGTTGTAAACGCTCGATACTTTCTTGCAAACTAATACGCATTCTCTCGATGGCGCGGCTCAGATCGCCGAGTTCGTCACTCGAGCGAGCCTGGACACTTTGCGAGAAGTCACCGCGGCTAATATTATCTGAAGCGTTAATAAGATAAAGAATGTTGCGAGTGATCGTTCTCGTTAAAAGTACACCTAGCAAAATGGCTAAAAGTACAGGTAGCGCACCCGCTAAAAAGGTACTGGTAAGTACCGCACGAATTCTGCTCGTCACACTTTGGTTATTGACACCGACAATAACAGCACCTACAGGTTGACCATTACTTTCAATGGCTTCTGCAGCAACCTCAATGCGTTGTCCGTCAGCCTCAATTGCGCGACTCGGTGGGTTATAACTACCCATGAGAATATTTTTAGAGTCTGCATAAGCTCTGGCCGTAGCACGCTGACTTTGCAGTTGAATCGCCGTACTGATTGTGTCAGGGACAGATTCCATGCTCGAGTCATTGCTGTACCAACCCGCGAGCTTATTGCCTGTTGCATCCGTAATCATGACGAAGTTGATATTTTGTGCTTGGAAGTTCGTGCGGCCATCCTCGAGGGCAGCATCAAGTTCTGTTTTTACGGCATCCGAATCAATTGTGCCACTGCCAATGACGCGCTCAGTGACGCTGGCAAAGGCAATGGCGGGGTTACGCGCAGACTCTAAGAGCTGGTTTCTAAGGGCGGGTTGCACCGTGAGCAAAATAGCTGCCAGAGCCGAACCTACCGTAAGAAGGGCAGGCAAAATACTACTGGTTAAGAACTTGGTGCGAATACTGCTGCGTTGACGGGGTTCATCCATCATTGTGTCACTCACAGTAAGTTCTGTCGCCCGTGCTGGACTTAGCGTCATGTTGCCCACTTGGCGGGTGCTAACTTGTAAACCGATACCAGCAAGCATAGCACTAATGGTCGTTGCTTCTCGTTCGGTGACAGGTTTCGTAACGGTGCCAGGAATCAATTTCATGAGTTCGCTAGCAACCTCGAAACGAACATTAAATTGCTCGACGAGTTTGCGCACGAGTGTTTGTGGATTCTCGAGCACGGGGGCATGAACCTCAACCACGTATTTCATAGATGTTCTCCTTATAATAAAAATAAAATAATAAAAGTATTGGACTCAGCAAATACCATAAGCCAGAGTTAACGTAGACCATAGCGAACTAGTAACACGTTAACTTTTTGGCTAAAGGGTTGTTGGCGACTTGGGCTTTTAAGTTGTTTGTTAATTTCAGCCAGCAGGGCGGGTATGTCAGCTCGAGGCACGAGGGTAGGCAGATTGAGGTCTGCAAGCGCGTCATCGAGGACAATGCTCCCAATGGGGCCCATAACCTCGACGAGGGTTTTGGCGAGGTCGCTCATAAAACTGGCGGATACCGTTTCGCTACTGCGGGTAACACCAGAATTGACTGGTTCAAAACTTGTTTGGTCAGCGTTGGGTTGGTTCGTTCTAGGATTAGCCGCTCTCAAATTGCTTAGCCCAGGGTTGCTTGTTGTTGTGCTGGACGGTACGGGTGTTGCCCCTAAAGGTGGAGCCGTGCTTGCCTGCCGAGGTGGTACAGACATGACGCTGCGAAGCAAATTTTCTAGTGATCCCTGAATGGTGGTCTCGGGTGCTTGCAAGTTCGCACGAAACTCACTGCTTTCTGGAGTGGCTAGCAAAATCATTGAAAGGGCCTCTTGACCCTTTTTAATACCTAGTGTGGCATGAACGACATCACCAACCTTGAGATAAATTGAGGCTAAAGCACCTGGCAACTTAACGAGCAAACGTCCAGTGGCTTGTTGCTGAGATAAGTCACGCAGGATAAAAGTTAAGTTCGTAGCCGTTGACAAAAGCCTCTCTCCTTTCCTAATGCCTTTCTGTTGTTTGTTACAATAAACACAAAGTCCTCAATGCTATAACTCAAGCATTGGAAAAACCTTGAACCTATCAACGCACAACAACCAACAGATAGTGTGGGCTAGAGAGAATAATGAAAAGAAAATGTGACCAGCCCTCAGTGATACTTACTTTACGAGTTAGCATACACTAGCTACTATCAAAGATTTCTCAAACTGCAACTTAAAAGTCTCAAAAATCTGTGAGATTTCTTTCATTTATATAATGCTGCAACCTCAATATGATTCTCAAACGTAACTTAAATAACAGTGTATCTTTACTTTCGTAATCTGAAGCTTACTTTTCTTTGTTAGTGGACAGTTGAGAGGAGTTTAAAAGGCTAAAGGTGGAGATCATAAATTCAAGATGAATTGCTGCAGTGCCAAAAGGATAGGCCTATGCTTGCGAACTTTTAAATTCTCCCTACCTAGGTGTGAATTGATTTATGGTGATGGGTAAAAGCAAATGGTTAAACTTTGCTAGGTATATAGAGGTTATAACTATGGACACACGCTTTACTGTCAATTTACTTAAAACTGTACCTGAGGAGATTCGCGGCACAGTTGCCTTGCAACTTGCTGAGAACTTTAATGTTTCTATTGCTAAAATGAATCGTATGTTGGCCCTTGCTAAAGGGCCCATTACCAAACCGCTTCTACAACGAGATGCAGAAAAAATTGCCAGGGTGCTGGGGCAAGCAGGGATTGACGTGGTAGTGGTGCGCAGCGACCTCGAGCAAGTCCTTCTTATCCATGATGAACCGATGATTACCCGTCAAGACCGCCAGGAACTCCGCGAACTGCTCTCAAGTTTGCCCGATTCTTTGCCGGTGGCACCTCGTTTAGATGAGCCTGCTGTTATTCAACGACCTGACCGCCGAACCCTAGACCGAACCGTACCCGAACAGTCACGGCGTGGTTTGGTCGGTGTCATCTTCTCGTTACTTGTTTTAGCAGTAGCAGGTTTTGTTATTTTTCGTTTCCTTCGCCCTGCACAGTTAGGTACTGTCGTGGCAGAGCGTGCTGTGCTGTCTGCCCCTGAAAATCCTTCTACACTGGAACGTAAAGAAGCGGTTTCAGCCACGACACCAACAGCAAGTCAAAGTGCCACAGCGAGTCAAAGGGCAACGGTGAAGGTAATAGAAGAAAATACACCTCGAGCTAGTACCGCTAACGAGCCCGTTACGATTAGAGAAACGAATAACACCAGTGAGGCTGTACCAAGTGAGGCTGTACCCGAAGTAACCCTTACAAGACCCAACGTGACAGTTGCCCAAGCTGCTTCTGCAGGGAGTTCTGCAAACACGGATGCAGCAGAAACCGATGGCGCAATAGAAACCAAGGGTGCAATAGAAACCAAGGGTGCTACTAACACAAACACGATTACCGAGATAAACATTACTACAGACGTAGCGAATACGCGAACGACAGACCTCTTTGACGAGGCTCTTCTTGCCGTAACATCCGGTGAGTATGCGAAAGCCCTCGAGCTATGGCAAACCTTAGCCCAAGAGGGTGATGCTGAAGCGCAATACGAACTCGCGTGGCTTTACACCAATGGTTTAGGTGCCGAAAAAGATCTGGCAAAAGCTGCCGACTATTTTAGACAAGCTGCGGAGCAGGGACACGGCGCGTCGCAGTATAAACTTGCCCAGCTCTACATAGCAGGTGAAGGTGTAAGTAGAGATGTTACAGCAGCCAAAGCTTGGCTCGAGCTAGCTGTGGAGAAAAACGTGTCAGGTGCCAAAGACGCTCTCGCACGACTCGAGGCTAATCCAAATCTGACCGAGTTGATAAAGACCGAGTTGCCAAAGACCGAATTGCCAAAGACAGAAGGTGCTGGCATTACATCGTCATCATCAGAAACAACAGAACAAACAGCGAGCCCAACTAACTCAGAGTTGCTAGTAACACTACGCGAAACAGAGACGAGCTCAGTCAGCATAGATATGTTTGTTGCCGTCGGAACAGGCAGTTCACAAGCAGTGATTGCTGCGGTGCTGGCTGGAGGCGATATCAACCAAAAAAATCAAGATGGTTCTACCCCACTCATGTACGCCGTTCAGGTGGGAGAGCCTGGGGTCGTGCGTGAAGTGCTTAGTGGTGGCGCGGATATCAATGTACAAAACGCAGACGGTTGGACAGCGACAATGCTTGCCGCCAAAGATGCCCCGCAGATGCTCGAGCTTTTGCTTGCAGCTAAACCTGACCTCAGTCTTAAAAACAAAGCAGGGCAAACTGCCTATAACCTCGCCCTCGAGTTTCAGCCAGACGTTGCGGAAAAGCTAAAGCCGTAAGTAGAAGGTTGAAGATTAAAGATTAAAACTTTTTGGCATTCGGTGCATGACCAACTGTGTGCTTCAAACAAAGTTGTGCGTTTGTACTGTGTTACGTTAATCAACCATGAACGCCGTGCGCCCTGATGCTGACGCTGTGCAGCAAATGTTTTCGGATATTGCGTTTCGCTATGATGCACTGAACCGCCTACTTAGTTGTGGTATAGACACGCTTTGGCGTCGTGACGTGGTACGTGAAGTGGTGGCCGCGAAACCGCAGCATATTTTAGATGTAGCGACAGGTACTGCTGATTTAGCAATTGCCCTGAAGCAAGCTTTATCCCACGCAGAGGTTATTGGTGTGGACTTTGCCGAACCCATGCTCGAGGTTGGTCGCGAAAAAGTTTCCAAACGCAATTTGAGCTTACCACTTTTACAAGGGGACGGGCTTAATCTGAAGTATCCGGACAATAGCTTTGACGCACTCACCATTGCTTACGGTATTCGCAATTTTTCAGATCGCCAACGTGGACTAGAAGAGTTCTACCGCGTTCTCAAGCCAGGTGGCACGCTGGCAATTCTCGAGTTTCCACCACCACCGGAACATCTCTTTGGTAAACTTTTTCGCTTTTACTTTTTGCGCGTTTCACCTTATATTGCTGGCATGATTTCAGGACGACGCGACGCTTACGTATATCTTGGTCATTCTGTTCTTAATTTCCCTACACCTGAAGTGTTTGCAGCTATGATGCAAAAAGCAGGTTTCAGCAACGTTCGCTACAAGTTGCAAACTTTTGGTGTATCGGCCTTACATATAGGTGTGAAGCCGTAAGTAATTGCTCAACATAGTCCTACTTTGTTTTAGTTCTATGTGTTAAACAAGTAAGATAATGAATGCTTTGCTCGAATTTTGTACAATGAAACAACGTAAGGAGTCCTTTAAGGTTTTAGCCTTTGAGCTGCTTTTCCTCACCTTCATACTTACCCTAGAAGACTTACAGTGCGGTGCCAAATTCTGTAAAATAACAATTCATGACTGCATTTGAAGTAAACACTGACCTTGCCCTTATTGACCCTGATTGGGAGATTTTTGAGCAACTCCACGACCAAAGGTATGGTCTGGCAATTAGCTATCTCAAACAGGTTGTTGATGGACATACTTTTGACAATAAAGTGATGAATCTCAAAATTAGTGAAAAAGGGTTTTACGTCCAATCTAAAAATTTTCCAGCTGCGTTTTACGGTGACACGGGAGCCTCGAGCTTTAGCTTTATCCCCGATGACGAAATTCAAGGCATTATTTTTGATGCTGTGTCATTATACCGCTCTGGTGACGCACGTTCTCTCACCTGTATTTACACCGAAGGTACACCACCTGATGTTTTTTTTGGTTACCGCATTAATGGCGATGAGGTGTATCACATGAATACCCTGCGCATGACGCTGCCCTTACACCTCCGTGTGATGGTTGAAGCGCAAGAAGAAGTTGAGTTGCTGGGTGCATGTAGTGGAGCAATTATTTATCAGCGCACACTTGACGGGCGGCACCTCCTCATCCGTGCTCCAGGCCGCAAGCAACCTTTTCCACTTATTGATGGCTTCTCCGAGTGACAATAATGCTAACTAGTAAGAATGAGGAATGGGGGATGAGAAATGGGAAAATATCTCATTCCCCATGAACCCAGGACGAGGACACACCTATGATGTAGCAATTGTTGGAGCAGGCATTGCTGGCACCGAGGCTGCGTTGGCGTGTGCCAAGGCGGGTCTCGATGTGCTGCTTGTGACTACGATTTTGGATACCTGTTACAACCTTTTCGAGGCGGGTGTCCTGCTTCAGCCACCGTTACAAAGCTTTATGACAAAAACAGTGAAAGACCTTGCGGATGAGCGAGGTTATGTTTCATCGTGGGAACTACACCGTGCTGCAAAATTCGAGTTAGAACATACGAAAGGTATTCACTTTTTGCAGTCGAGCGTTTCAGGACTCACTGCCCAAGAGAATAACGTGACAGGGCTCGAGACTTGGGAAGGCGTACCACGCTTGGCTAAGAAGGTCGCACTTTGTGTCGGCAGTTTTTTAGAAGCACGCTTGACGATTGGCAACCTTACCGAAAGCGCAGGCAGACTGAGCGAAATGTCTTACGATGATTTATACCTCGATTTAGAAGCTCGAGGTTTTCAGTTTAGGCAGTTCGAGCAGCAAGTTCAAAACTACACTGTAAGCTATAAAGTTTTTGCTGATGGCGAGATAGATAAAAAGACGCTGGGCTCGAGCCGTCTCAACAATCTTTATGCTGCTGGGACGTGTGTTTTAGGCGCAACAACCTACGAAGACGTTGCACGGCATGGGCTGGAACTGGCTCGAGGGCTTGTGGGACATTAATTAGTGCATAAAAAAATAAACCCTGCAATGTTGCAGGGTTTATTTTTGGTCGGGGCGGCTGGATTTGAACCAACGACCCCTTGCTCCCAAAGCAAGTGCGCTAGCCAGACTGCGCTACGCCCCGATGGTTATAGCTTAGAAAGGATACACCGTTTTGGCTGGGCTAGTCAACAGCATGGGTCACGTAGGAAAACGCTCGAGCCTCCTACAAAATTAGTCTATAAACGATTTCGCCCACGTCATCATCGGCAATATTTTCGATAATGTCATTGGACTTAAAGCCTATATGGCGATGCCAGTTTTGCGCTGCGGCTTCGTCCGTTTGAGAAGAACTAAGTAAAGCAATGTAACCCTGTTCGCGCAAGTGGTTTTTGAGAAACTCGAGCATCACTTTAGAATAACCTTCGCCACGATGTTCTTCTTGGATGAAGATAAGACCTATAAAAGGAACGGTTGTCCAGAGCACTTCGTAGCGGATGAGCCCAATGATGTTAGAGGCTTGCTCGAGGACGATCACCTCACCACCCGCAATTTTGTGTTGCCAGATGTGTTCTTTGGGCCAAGGGTCGAGGTGTTAAAGTTGGGGAATATCAACCGCTTTAGCTACACGTGCGATGGGATTCATCGTGACAACATAACATCATGAACCGAGTGCGAGTTATGGCAGCGTATCTTCTCACAAGGAAATAAAACCTGTCTTAGGAAGCCCTGAAAAAATAATAAAGCGATAACAAGAATCCCATACAAATGACAAAACTCCTGATGACAACGATGGGAATGTACCGTGCGATAATGACACCACCGTAGCCACCCGCAATGCAGAAGATCATGACAATAAGAACATGTGTCCAACTGACAACACCCGAAAGGATAAAGAAAATCACAGCCACGCTTTGAATGAGCACCGCGAAAACATTTTTTGCAGCGTTGTTGAGATGGAAGTTATTGCTTTCCGTAAGCGCGAGTGAAGCAAGCATGACAATCCCCATACCCGCACCAAAAAAGCCCCCGTACACTGATGTTATGAACTGCAATCCTAAGCCAAGTAGGTAGCGTAAACGTGAAGGTTTAGAGGTTTGAGCATCTCGTTTTGATAACAAAGGACTGAGTGCAAACAAGATGGTCGCACATAAAAGGAGATAGGGAACGAGATTTTTAAAAGCAGTATTACTAAGTCGAAGAAGCAAAGATGCGCCAATACCTCCGCCCACCGCACTTATTAAGCCGAGAACGATAAATCTACGAGCATGTTGTTTTATGTCATTAAAATAAGCGAGTAAACTGGCCACGCTTCCTGGTACGACTGCGACAGCACTCGAGGCGTTCGCCATAATTGGAGGTAAACCAACAGCAAGAAGCGCAGAAAACGTAAAAAATGTACCCCCGCCTGCTACGGCGTTGATTGCTCCTGCGAGTAAGCCAGCCGAGGCAAGGAGTATAATGTCAACAACTAACATAAGGAAAGTTTTGGACTTAGCTTGAAATCTTAGACAAAAAAGGAAGAGACTATAAGTACGCAGGAGGTCTAAGATGGCAACAGCCAAGAAAGAGAAGCGGGATTACAGTACGGAATTCAAGATAGATGCAGCTAGGCTAGTGGAAGAT
>JBOFGY010000248.1:0-35291 GCA_051649365.1 Trueperaceae bacterium | reverse complement strand
AACAGCGTTTATTAAAGCTCTAGCTTTAAAAAAATTTAGCCTTGTAGCTTTTTCAATGGGTGGTGCAATGGCACTAGGTTACGCGCTCGAGCACCAAACCCAAGTCCAAAAACTCGTGCTCATTGATAGCTATGGTTTGGGGCGAACGGTGCATGTTCCGACCTTACCTTATCTGACACTTCATATGCCCGTTCTGACACGGCTTATCTGGAAACTTCTAGGTGTTCCCAAACTTTTGGAGCTGAGCCTAAAATATTTGGTGTTTGGAAATGCCAAACGTGTAACACCTGACCTGCTTCTCGAGGTACAACGGCAACTCGAGCTAAAGGATTTACAACGCGCCTCGACACGCTGGTTACAAAGTGAGGTTGGCTTATTGCGTCTTAAAACACGCCATAAACATCTGGGCGCTCTGAATGTTCCAACCCTTTTACTGCACGGCTCGAGGGATATCATTATTCCGGCTTGGCGTTCGCAGCGAGCTGCGCGGTCTATTCCTAAAGCACAATTAAACATTTTGCGGGGTTACGGACACTGGACACCAAGAGAAGCACCAAACGAGGTGCTTGAAAATGTGCTACGTTTTTTAACGGCTTAGTAGAAAGATAAGAAGAGGGAAGAGGAAGCCTGTTTTTCCTTTCTCCTCCCTCCTACATTCTTCATTCTCGCTTTTTACGGCCAACCAGGAAATGTATTACCCTCCGCGACAAGAATAGCAGTGTAACGCACTTCCATAGGGTAATACTGACTCAGGTCAATGTCTGCACCGCTATTGTAAGAATTGCGGTTATCGAGAGATTGTTCATTAGGGTCTTTCAATACCAGGATAATTTCGCTTAGACCGCGTGTCCAGTTTTTGGTGCCATAGTTGCTAAAGGATGTTACGGACTGTTGGGTTTCGTAAACACCAGGGGCAGTAAAGGTAAGTCTGCTAAGTTCACTACAGGACGGCGCAAGAGAGACATCATCACCGTGAACGAGGCAAAGTTGATAACTCACGGGTTGAGCACTTGGTTTACTGATGACCTCGAGCCGTTGATAGATTGTGCCAGAAGCGAAGGCAGAGCTGTCCCCCTCGAGACCTCCTGGACTAGAGAAGAACGAAAAGGCACCCTTGCCACCTTGGTCTGAGCTTTGGTGGGTATAGCTTGTATCGATCAAAACGACCACACCACCTGTGGATGGGGTGTTGCCACCTGCGGCTTCTTCAGCAGCAGCAGCTTCAGCTTCGCGTTCAGCTTGTTCAGTGGCAGCTTGTTCTTGAGCTATACGCTCGGCCTCAGCTTGGCGTTCAGCTTTAGCGGCTTCTTCAGCCTCGCGTTCTGCCTCTTCAAGGGCGGCTTGTTCAGTCGCTTCTTGCTCGGCCTGTTCTTGCTCAGCTTGCTCTTGGACTAAACGTTGAGCTTCTGCTTCGCGTTCGGCCTCTGCGGCGGCTTCTTGCTGGGCTTGTTCTTGTTCGGCTTGTTCTCGAGCAGCTTGTTCTTCGGCGAGACGTTTTTCCTCCGCCAAACGCTGCTCTTCTGCTAGGCGTTTTGTTTCTTCATCGGCCAGAACTTGTTGGGCGCGACTGAGACCAGCGGTGTACTGCGGATTGCCAGGAGCAATGGCAAGAGCTGACGTGTAATAATCGACCGCCCCTTCGTAATCTTCTCGTTGTGTAGCGATTTGACCCAAATAACCAAAGGCTTCTTCGTAGCGTGGGTTTTGTGCTACGGCGGTTAAAAAACGTTGTTGCGCTTCGTTGATGCGGCCTTGCTCGTAAAGTTCTAAACCTTCTTGAAAGGCAGTAAAAGCTTCTGCACCGTAGCGGTCTTGTCCTTCAGCTAAAACAATAGCTTCTTGCGCTTCGGAGTTGCCAGGCTCGAGTTCTAAAACGCGCTTCCAGTAAGTGACGGCTTCATTGGCTTGACCTGTCTCGAGGCTCGCGCGTCCTGCATAGACATAAGCCTCTGCGAAGTTGTTATTGGCTTGTGTCGCTCGTCTAAAGGCGGCGAGAGATTCATTTTTGCGATTGCTATTGTAGAGGTTCAAGCCTTCGTCAAAAGCGGCGACGGCTTCGATACCATAGGTCATGGTCCGAGTCGTAGTTTCATAAAGTTCTTTGTAATCGGGATTATCAGATATTTGGACGAGACGCTCGAGGTAAGGCTGGGCCTGCTCGGGTTGCCCCAGGGCAATATAACTAAGCGCGAGATGTTGATTAGCTTCTTCATTATCTGGTTCTATTTCGATGAGGGCGTTGTAGAACTTGATAGTTTCTGTGTAGCTGCGCTCTTCGAAGCTGCTATTGCCGAGCCAACTACTGGCCTCGACGATGTAGCGGTCTGTTTGGGCATTGCGTGAACCACCCAGCTCGAGGTAGCGGTTCCAAGCGTCCCAGGCGCGGCTGTACCACTTTACGGTGCTATAGACCTGGCCTAAAAAGCGATAGGGTTCTCTCGATTCGGGGGCGAGTTGTTTAGCTTGTTCGCCGTAGTTAATGGCTTCCCGCCACAAAGGTTTATCGAGCAATTGTTCGTCGTAGGTAGCAAGAGCTTGGGCGGCGGCTTGGGCTCCCTTGGTCAGGGCTTGTTGCGCTTCGGGGGAAAGCTGGGCGTAACCCCAACCGCATAGCAGCAACCAGCAAGTTAGCGCAATCATGTGACGTAAGTTCATGGGCAAAGGCTCCTCAAGGTCGTTTGGTCGTTCAGGTTCTGGCACATGTTAGCTTTGCTGTTTCATGTCGTGGGTTTTTCGCGTCGTGCTCCGATTTTGTTCGGCGCATACCACGCTTTGTGCAGCACAACAGGATTACAAATATAGCAAGAAATCGTTGGACATCCAATATCGTGTTCATGCCACTACCGCTTCTGCAAAGCGGATTTAAGGCAGACTCCCAAGAATGTGGGAGCATAGCGTGAGCATAGCATTCTCTATGAAAAGACGCAGTAGGATGCTCTCATTAAAAGTTCACGGAGGTTGTTTATCAAATTGTAGTGTCTCGCTACGATGCGTAATAAGTAGTTTAAGTTTGGAGTTTCCAGTAAGGGCGTTTTAACTCGAGTTTTTAGAAGCTATCAGCTGTCAGTAAACCTAAGAAGCTGACGGCTGATAGCTTGAAATCTAACGACTTAGCGTAGCCATGCAAGTTGGTAGCGTAGCTTAGAACCTGTTAAAGTAATCTACAAGAGTTTAAGGTTCTAACGCTTATATCAAATTGGAGGCTACTGTTTTGAAACCACCTCGTTTCACTTCACGTCATATCGTTGTTTTGACAATTATTTTAACTGCGGGGCTTGCTCTCTTACAAACGGCAGGTGATGCCTGGAAGGGCGAAGCCGTCAACAAACTTAGTCAGGCTGGTGTGAACATTTCCTTCCCTGATGGTGCTTTTTTGGGTGAGGATACCCTTACAGGTTACCAAGCAGCGGTATTGTTTGGAGATTTACTTAATAGAGTAGATGCTGCCACAGGTTGTGGGAGTCCTGCTGCTCCGCCGCTTGCTTTTGCCGATGTGCCGGCAGATCACTGGGCCAGGGCTTCGCTCGAGCGCGTGGCTGCTCTAGACATCAGCCCAGCTTTTCCGGATGGCAACTTTAAGGGTGACCAATTCCTTACGGGTTACCAAACGGCCTTTATTGCCAGTAAGGTTGTGGAAGTAATGAATCAAAAAGTCGAGTGTGGTGTAGCAGATATGCGCTCGACGATTACAACGTTGCAAACAAATTATGATGCACTGCAAGCTAGCCTAGCTGCCGGTGATTTACAGGGCCCACCTGGTGAACCAGGCCCAGCTGGCGAACCAGGCCCAAAAGGTGACCGTGGCGCACCAGGTGCACCTGGTGCCATTGGCCCCAAAGGCTCGCCAGGTGTTCCAGGTGCGCCAGGTCGCGATGGTGACCCAGGTCTTTCCTGTTGGGACTTAAACGGTAATACTTTAAAAGACGGTAGCGAAGATATTAACCGCGACAAAGCATTTGATACTAAAGATTGTGCGGGCCCACCTGGCGAAGCAGGCCCACCTGGCGAAGCAGGCCCACCTGGCGAACGTGGTCCAGCAGGTCCCGCAGGCCCAGAGGGTGAGCGTGGTGCAGCAGGTCCCGCAGGCCCCGCAGGCCCAGCAGGTAGCAAAGGTGACAAGGGCGACAAGGGTGACCAAGGTTCACAAGGCCCTACGGGCCCACAAGGCCCACAAGGTCCACCTGGGCAGTAAGCAGAAGGTGAAAGGCAAAGGCAGAAGGCTAAAAACGTTAGTTGGCTTTCTGCTTTTTGCTTGTGGTGGCTCTATCGTTCAAAAACAATAGAGCCGTCCACGAGTGTCATGAGGACAGCAATGTCTTTGAGGGTTCTTGGGTCAACAGCGAAAGGGTTTTCGGCAAGAACTGTTATGTCCGCTTGCAAGCCCGTTTGAATGTGGCCACGTTTGTCTTCGTCAAAGGTGGCGTAGGCAACACCACTTGCAAACATTGCCACAGCATCTTTGACACTGAGGCATTCTTCGGGTCTCGAGTGATTCACGGCTGCGTGAATGCCGAGAAGAGGTGCTAAGTCTGTAACGGTACTATCAGAACCGCCCGCTATCGGTATAGCTTGTGCGTGCCATGTTTTAAGTGGGTCTACCGTGTGCGCGCGGTCTAGCTCTATCCACTCATAGTAGGTCAAGTGATTCCAAACAAAATTAAAGGCAGGTTGTAACGACATGACGATGCCAGCCTCTTTGATACGTTCTACATGATTATTGGCAATAAGTTGCGCGTGTTCGATGCGGTGACGGGTTTGCTTTGGGAAAGCATGTTGCGCTTTTTCGTAAGCGACGAGAGCCTGTTCGACGGCCCTATCCCCAACAGCATGGAAAGCACACTGAAAGCCGCGCTGCTGCGCTGCTAAAATAAAAGCCTCGAGGGGTTCTGTATCGTGATAGAGCATCCCGAGGCGGTCTGGAAAATTGAGATAAGGCTTGCCGAGTGCAGCCGTGTACATATCAAAGTCGCCATCTAAGGCCATGCCATGACAACCACCAATGCGTTTAAGACCGAGGGCTTCAACTGCATCAATATCAAAGGTTTGTGCGTAGGGTAAAACCCTTGTTGGCAAATACGGTTCGACATGAAGTAAGGCTTCAACCGCAGGTAAATCATCAAGGGCATGAAGCACGGTGCAACCTTGCTTTACTGCAGCTTCTGCGCCGGCACGAAAGGCGTTTGCATAGCCAACTTGCTCAGCGTTGAGGGTATACATTTTTTGGGTAGCGGTTTGCATAGCCTGTGCGATGATGTAACCGCTTGGCGTGTCGTGTTCGTTTAGCACGAGTCCTGGGCGACCTGGACGAAACTCGAGCGTTCGCAAAGCAAGTTCATTCGCAAAGGCACCATGACCCGTAATGTGGCGAATAAAGACAGGATTATCGGGAGCGGCGTGACTGAGTCCCTCGAGACTTGGTACGCCGTCTTCTAAAGTTTGCAGGCGCAACCCTAAAATGAGTTCACCCGCTTCTTTTTTTGCTGCTTCTTTTTCAACGTGACCTAAAAGTTCGCCCACTGTTTTTATGTCACTACAATCCAAAGCCGTTTGCAAAAACCCTGTCGCTGCAAAATGAACGTGTGCGTCACCAAGTCCAGGCAATAGCGTTGCACCTTGCATGTCTTTAATGGTTGTAGCGTTGGTTAGGTGTGCTTGCAGCGTAGACCAGAGCCCAATCTCTGCAATTCTATTACCGCGAATAACGACACAATCCGCTGGTGAAGTAACCGTGGGTAAAACAGCGTTTTTAAGAACGAGGATTTGCGCTTCGTCGGCGAAGTATTTCACTAGGAGAGTATAAAGTAAAAAGTGTAACATGGTTTTCTCATTCCCAAGTAGAACTTGGGAATGTGTAGCAAGACGCTCTGCGTCTATCATGTCTCTTTGACGCAGAGCGTCAGGGCAGTGTGTTACCAAAGGCGAGTAATAAAGTCAAAAGTAAAAAGTAGAACGTGTAGCACCTTATTTCAATCGTGACACAGGTTCTACTTTCAACGCATCGCTTTTAACTTTTTTATCGTCCAATACCCACATATTCAAAACCGTGTCTTTCGATATCACCAGCATTAAGCAAATTACGTGCATCTAAGAAAAGATTGCCACGCATACGTTTTTTCATATCTGCAAGCGGCAGAGTTTTGTACTCTTGCCAGTCTGTTGCAACAACAACAGCATCACAATTAGAGACAAGTCCAGCTACGTCATCGCAGTATTCAACAGGTAAGTTAGGATAAAGTCGTTTTGCGCTTTCAGTAGCAATAGGATCATGGACGCGAAGTATAGCACCACGATCATGGAGATGTTCAATAAGTGTGAGTGCAGGCGAGTCGCGTAAATCGTCGGTATTACCTTTGAAAGCAAGACCTAAAATACCGATATTTGTACCACGCAGAACTTTAAGGTGTCGTTGCAAGAGTTCGACGACATGCAAGCGTTGGCGTTTATTGACTTCAATAGCTGCTTCAACAATGGGCATTTCATAATCATAGCCAGAAGCGGTTGCTAGAATAGCTTTTGTATCTTTACCAAAGCAACTACCGCCCCAACCAATACCAGCTTGAAGGTGCTTGCCACCAATGCGGCTATCTAAACCAATCGCTTTTGCGACTTGAGTAATATCCGCCCCAACTTTTTCAGCAAGAATAGAGAACTCATTGATAAAGCTAATTTTGGTAGCCAAGAAACTATTGGCGGCATATTTGGTTAACTCAGCACTCGTGGTTGAGGTTGTAATGAGTGGGGGCAGCGTATAGCGTTCGGGGCGTGGTGTTTCGGAAGGAGGGTCAAAGGTTTGCTCGAGCAGTGGCGCATAAAGTTCGCGCAAAATACCAACAGCTTGCGGATTATCTGCACCAATCACGATGCGATCTGGATAGAGCGTGTCGTGGGTAGCTTTACCCTCAGCGAGAAACTCTGGGTTAGATGCGACCCAGACATTAGCCTTGGTGGTGCTAGCTTCTAAGCTGCGGTGGATAATGCCTTGCACGTGTTGTGCGCTGCCAATCGGTACAGTAGATTTATTGACAACGACGAGTTCTGCCCCTGCCTCAATGCACTCGGAAACTTCTTTCGCGGCTGCGTCGACATATTGCAAATCTGCGTCGCCGTTGGCTTTGGTGGGTGTGCCCACCGCAATGAGTACCACGCCGCGTCCTTTAAGCTGTGGAATGGTGGTACTAAAGCTAAGGTTTGGCATTGCCAGGTGCAAAAGCTGCTCTAAACCTGGTTCGTGAATCGTGACTTTGCCACTTTTTAGCTTTTCAACGATGGCAGGATTTTTGTCTACACAGGTCACACGATGACCCAAGAAACCGAGGGCTACACCTGTGGTTAAACCGACATAACCCGTACCAATAATTGTAACGTTCATAGAAAACCTCTCAGCAACGCTACCTTACCACGTGCTTTAAGCTAGCCAAAACATGTTAGGCGGAAGGTGCTAGGTAAGAGGTTTGTGCCTCCACCAGCTATCTATCATAGTGTAGATAACTGACAGAGCCTACGAAGGTGTCACAGAAAGTTTCACTTCTCGAGTGCGTCTAGCCCAGCCTCGAGAACCTTAAGGATGGCATCCACATCATAAATACAGCCTGCCCAGGTGCCACCACTTGTTCGTTGCAACGCTGCCCAAAGGCGCGTGTCATCGGGGAGGAGCGGATGCCGTTTAACGTCGGGGTGAATGTCTCGCGCTCTAAGGACTTCCATAATGTCTTGCCTTCCTTCGGCCTCGAGTAAATTCACTGTGCCTTGCAAGGTGGTTTGGTCAATCACAATTTCTACAATGTCCCCATCACGCAGTTTGCCAATGGGGCCACCGGCAAGCGCTTCGGGGCCAATATGTCCAATACAGGCACCCGTAGAAAAGCCAGAGAAACGTGCGTCCGTCAAAATTGAAACCGTTTTACCCCAAGGAAGATAACGAAGTGCCGCCGTAATTTGCGCGGTCTCTTCCATGCCAGTACCCATCGGGCCGCCACCCATGTACACGAGAATGTCGCCAGGCTCTAAGCGTTTTTCTTTTACCGCTGTAATAGCACCGTGCTCGGAGGTAAACACCTTGACCTTGGCTGTGTGTTTATAAACGCCGTTCACAACCATGCTCGGATCAATAGCCGTGGCTTTAATCACAGAGCCCTCCGGTGCAAGGTTGCCTGTTGGAAAAATGACGGTACTCGTTAAACCTTCACGCCGCGCTTTATCTGGATTCATAATGACGTTATCAGGTTCGATGTTTACAGATGCGAGCCGTTTGCGTGAAACTACACGACGTTCACTGTCGTGCCACCCGTCCAAAACCGTACCTAATGTTTCACCTGTCACCGTTAAAACATCCGTATGAAGTAAACCCATCTCCCGTAAATGCAACATCACTTCAGGAACGCCACCTGCAAAAAATACTTGCACGGTTGGATGATGACGTGGCCCGTTTGGGAGAGCGTCTACTAAGCGTGGTGTCGTTTGATTGATGCGGTTCCAGTCTTGTACGGTGGGCAGTTTTAGACCTGCTGCGTGGGCAATGGCGGGAATGTGTAAGAGAAGATTGGTTGAACCACCAAAGGCTGCGTGAATGAGCATGGCGTTCTCGAGCGACTTTGCAGTGAGGATGCTCGAGAACGCCAGCTTCTTTTCGACAAGATTTTTTAAGGCCAGTGCCGAACGGTGTGCAATGTCGAGCCATACAGGTTCACCCGAAGGACTCAGCGCACTGTGCGGCAGCGACATGCCAAAGGCTTCTGCCACAACTTGTGACGTTGCTGCTGTACCTAAAAACTGACAACCACCACCCGGCGTACCGCAAGCTTTGCAGCCCATTTCCGCTGCGTACTCGAGGCTAATCATGCCGTGGGCATAGCGTGTGCCAATCGTTTGAATTCGTCCAGCATCTTCTGCACCTACCGCAGGGAGGGTCACACCACCCGGTACGATAATGCCCGGCAACTGACTTACACCCGCAAGCGCAATCATGGTGGCGGGCAGACCTTTGTCACAGGTTGCCACACCCATCACGCCGACACGTTGGGGCAGTGAACGAATAAGGCGGCGCATAATGATTGCCGCGTCGTTGCGATACGGCAAACTGTCAAACATGCCAGGTGTTCCCTGGGAACGCCCGTCACACGGGTCGCTACAATAAGCGGCAAACGGTAAGACACCTTCAGCACGCAAGGTTTTTGCGGCTTGACGGACGAGGAGACCAATCTCCCAATGTCCCGTATGATACCCAAGTGCAATAGGGCTGCCATCTTCGGCACGCAGTCCACCAAGTGTGCTGAGAATAAGATATTGTTCTTTACCTACTTCTGCTGGAGCCCAGCCCATTCCAGCATTTTGCGTTAAACCAAAAAGATTGCCACTCGGTTCGTTGAGAAGCATCTCTGCTGTGAGTGGGAGTTGACCTTCTTTGGCAGAAGCCTCGAGTCTACTCACCTTTAGTGTATTTGCATTACCAAGAAGAGTTTCAAGCGTTGACATGCATTGAGTGTAACGCAGTTTTTACTGTCGAATTGCTTCCCGCAAAAAGACAAACACGAGCATGACTAAACCCACACCGACTACAGCCAGAGCAGTATTAAGAGTGCGGTTAGGGCCAACAGGGGCGGGTTCACTGGCTACTGTCGTGCTGGCACTGTTCAAAATGCGTGCGTTCGTAGGGCTTAGTTTGCTGACGTAATCAATCATCGGTTGCAGTCTGATGACGCTTTGATAATCCGACTCTGCATTTTCAAGTGCGAGTTCAAGTTCACGGCGTTGACGCTCGAGTGTGGCTAATTCCCGACGCGCTTCGTCATAAGAGGTTTCGTATTCTGCGAGTTGTTCTGCTAACAGTGTTTGTCTAGCCCGCAGTGCTTCGAGATTGGCGCGGTCTTCGTCGGTGCCACCCCCCATCGTTTCTAAGTAAGCTTCACGCGCGGTAATTTCTTGCTCTAAATTAAAGCGCGTGTCTGCGTTTAAGGTGTTCTCTAGAGTAATGGGATTACTAGGATTAAGTGGTACTTCACCCGTTTGTGCGAGCGAAAATTGTCCTGTCGTCACAATGCCACTTTTGGCTAGTGCAATAAGCTGGGACAAATTGCTGAGATTGGCTTCGAGAGCCCTGCTGCGGTCTGTGGACTCAAAACCTTCGAGGGCTTTTTCAGCTTCACTTAATGCTTCACGGAGGGGCTCGATGGTTTCTCCTGTGATGGTATTAATAGGTTCCAAATTGGCGAAAAGGGAGCGTTGTACAGCGAACAGCGTCGCCGTTGCCCAAGCGTCCGCGAGTTGAATGGCGCGCTCAGGGTC
The DNA here is from genome assembly GCA_051649365.1 of Trueperaceae bacterium. Lineage (GTDB taxonomy): Bacteria > Deinococcota > Deinococci > Deinococcales > Trueperaceae > CAVTAE01. The sequence continues at coordinate 25,010 of JBOFGY010000248.1, read as the reverse complement.
ATTGTCTTGAACACGGTGCGTGACTAAGAGGGGTGCGGGTTGCCCTGAACCTTGTGGACCGATGAGCTCCTCGACGCTGCCATTAATATCTGTGTAAGACAATTCAGGATCAATATTTTGAGCAGCTTCACCTAAAATGCCTTTGCTTCCCGCTAGGGTTTCGTAAGCCTCAAAGGAAACTTCACTGGGAGGACGAAAACTGAGGCTCGAGACTCCCTCGACGCTCACCGCAGGTGGCGAAATCAGCACGGTTGTTTCGGCTTCGTAAACTTTCGGGAGAAAGCTCGAGATGATAAAGACAACGGCACCTGCGAGTAGGGCCGTGATAAGAATAAGAGGTAGACCCCTGCGAAAAATCAAATAAACATCGCGTAAAGAAATTTCATCATTGCGTGATGGCGAAAGAGAAGACGTAGAATCCATGTCGTATGGAGTATACCGTAGCGCGTCTGAAAAGTGAAACGTAGAAGGTGAGAAGGGGTTTTACTCGAGTGGTGCGTCAAAACGTTGCTTGAAGTTAAACGCATAAGGGGTCGGCCCGTCACGGCGGAGTACTTCTAAACGCTCTTTAGCTTCAGTCAGTGTGGGGTGATGTCCTTCGGGAATCCACCACATCACGAGAAAATGTTCTTTCATGCCCTCGAACCACTGCTTGCGTTCACGAAAAACCTTAGCATGGTCGCTGTAGTAGGTGTATTGAAATAGTGCATCAATACTTTCCCAAACTGAAAAATTGACAATCATCATATCGTCTGGAAAAGGGCGCAGTGCGGTTGCGTCGCCAGTTTCATCTTGTAGTCGCCAGACAAAGCCTGGTGTGCCGTCTGCGAGTTTGTTGATAGGCTCTAGTTGGGAGGTAAAGCCCTGCATGCGCTCATCGCTTAACGGATAGAGCATTCTGCCGATATTGAGTTGTGCGATGTGATATACCATAAAGCTAATCTAACAAGGCGAGGTCCAAGCTGTCTTGAAGAAAAGTGACCTAGGAAAAGGTAGAAAGCGAAGACGTTGTTACAACAACGCTGATGAGGGTTTCGTAGTAAATTAGGGGCATGATGCGCACCTTGCCACCTGTTAAAACGGGGCTGAGTTTCGAGGATTATTTGGATTTTGAAGCAACAGCTACTGAAAAGCATGAATTTATAGACGGTCAACTTTTTATGATGGCGGGTGCAACAGAGAGACATAACCGCATTACAGGTCGCTTCTATGCTTTGTTATTAGCTGCGGAAGATGGAACGTGTAAAACCTATTTTGCTGATATGAAGTTAAGAACACCAAATGACACGGGTTACTACCCTGATGTGTTGGTTGTCTGTGATGAAGAAGATAACCATCCCTTAGTTAAACGTAAGCCCTGTCTCATCATTGAAGTTTTATCGGAGAGCACTGAAGCCATTGACCGAGGGGAAAAACTAGGCAACTACCGCTTATTTGAAAGTCTTCAAGCTTATGTACTGGTGAATCAACATGCCAACCGCCTCGAGGTTTATCGTCATCAGGACGAGGGTTTTTGGCGATATGAAGTTTACGAAAATGACGACAAAGTTAAGCTGCCTTGTGTGAATTTAGAACTTGGTGTTCGTCAAATATACCAGGGTTTGTAGGGTTTGAACTCTGAGAAATTTGCTCGAGCTTTATTTGCGTTGATGCGTGAAAGCTGTGCCAACACCTAGACCAATAAACACTGTTCCTGTTACCCATTTATTAAACTTCTGCACACTGCTGCGGCGACGCAACCAACCGCCTAAATAGCCGCCCAAAAGCCCGACACCCGCATCAACAGGGAAGGTGACCACAATAAACCAAATGCCGAGAAAAGCTATTTGCAATGGAATAGAACCACGCTCAGGGTTAACAAATTGAGGTAAGAAAGCGAGAAAAAATAAAATAGCTTTGGGATTGAGAATATTCGTGACAATACCTTGAAGATATATATTGGAAAGCGTTTTGCGTTCTCCCACTTCGATGGTTAAATTTTCTTCTTTAGACATCAGCGTGCGAATACCCAGATAGATGAGATAAGCAGCACCCAGATATTTCACGATACTAAACGCCACTGCTGATGTTGCCACGAGTGCCGACAAGCCCAAGGCTGCTGCGAGCGTGTGAACGAGAATACCTGTGTGAACGCCCATGGCAGAGACAACCCCTGCTGATCTTCCCTGCGTAAGGCTGCGCGTGGCAATATAAAGCAAATCTGGACCAGGTGTAATGGCAAGTAATAGCGAAGCCCCTGAGAAGAAAAGGAGTGTAGTTAAGTCAGGCACAGTCTGAGTATATAGGATTTTAGCTGAAAACTGATAGCTACACAACGTAAACTATCTGTCATTCCCTTTTACCTAAGCACGATACGCTTATACCTATGGTTGACCTACTCCTCATCGTTCCCCACCCCGACGACGAAGTATTTGGTGCAGGCGGCATCTTTAGCAAAATGGCCGCGCACGGTAAAACCGCTGCCACGCTTACGCTCACACGTGGTGGCGCAGGGCGTAGCCTCGGACTTTGTAAACAAGAAGACTTGCCCGACATGCGCGAAAAGGAGCTTAGAGCTTCGCTCGAGACCCTGCAAGTTCAACACGTTCACATCTGGGATTACCCAGATTATTTGCCCGATAACACTCGAGGTATGGAACACCGCGACGGACTCAAAGCTGTAGATGCTGACGAACTAAGTGCACGTACGTGTGCATTGATTGAAGACATAAAACCAAAAGCTATTCTTACCTTTCCACCCAACGGCGGCAATGGTCACCCTGACCATGTCGTTACCCATCAGGTTGTGATGGCTGCACTCGAGAAAAGCCCCCACACTTTAGAGGCTTTATATTATTACGCGGCTGCAAAACCCTATAACGTAATGGCTCGAGAGGGCTTTTTACCCCTCGAGGAAATCGCAGCACAACATCTGGCAGCCACACACTATATTGACGTGCGCGACTACATGGCTATAAAACTAGCAGCGATGGCAAAGCATAAAACACAGGCTCTCAGTGTTTTGATGTTTATGGAAAATTTTTCAAAACGCCTAATGACCGAGTCCTTTCACCGTGCGTTTCCAAAACACGAGGGTGAGAGTGTTTATGTTGAATGGTTGTAAAAAGAGGGATGAGGGATGAGGGATGAGGGATGAGGGATGAGGGATGAGGGATGAGGGATGAGGAGAAGATTTCCCCTCACCCCTCGCCACTTTTCCCTCGTTACTTTTCCCTGTCTTTTATGGAACTCCTCCGCGCCGACCATCTTTACTACTGGCAACAGGGTAACGAACTTTTCAAAGACGTTTCCTTGGTACTGCGCCAAGGTGAACGTGTTGGGCTAGTTGGACGCAACGGCTCTGGTAAAACAACGCTGCTAAAAATTCTCTCGGGTGAATTGCAAGCGAGTGATGGGAAAATCTCTCGTTCGCCTGGTGTGAGACTGAGTTACTTATCGCAACAATTAAAGTTTGCTAGCGGAACGATTCTAGAGGTTGCGCGAACCGCGCTTGAAGATATTCAAGCCCTCGAGCAAAAACTCCGTGAGGAGGAAGTGCGAATTGCTGGAGGCGGGGATTTAGATGACTACCGAAAACTCACCGAGCAATTTGAAACTTTTGGCGGTTACGAAGCAGAAGTGCAACTCGAGAAAATCCTTACCCTCTTTGGCTTTTTAGATACTTCTCAAAACGTGACAACGCTTTCAGGTGGCGAGAAGATGCGTTTGGATCTGGTGGTGGCTCTCGTGCGCCAACCTGATGTTTTGTTGTTGGATGAACCAACCAATCATTTAGATTTGCACGTTAAACGTCTTCTGGCTACGCAGTTAAAGAACTATAGGGGTACATTGCTTATCGCTTCCCATGACAGAGCATTCCTAGACTTGGTATGTACCCATACGGCCTTACTTAAGGATACGACGTTGACGCTCTACAAAGGTAACTACACACACATGATGGCGCAGCGTGGGCTCGAGCAGCGAACCTTGCAAAAGAAAGTGCGCCAGGCAGATGTAGCAGTAGAAACCGAAATTACCAAGGAGATCCGTGACATCCAGAGGTGGCAAGAGCAGCGTCTGGCGAAGCAGCGTAAGGCTGAACAAGCCTTTTTAGAAGCACAACCAAAGCTCGTTATCAAAACAGAAATTTCCAAAGAAACGCTGTTGACAGCAAAACATTTATCTGTCGTAGGGGCGAGGGGCGAAGCGTCTTCAACAGCAGGTAGTATCTGGTCATCAGCGCGACTCCATAACGAGATGATAATACCCCCTGTTGAAGACTCCTTCTCGCCCTTACAAGACGGTATTTCGTTTAGGCTCGAGGCAGGTGATAAAGTTGCACTGCTTGGTGCTAATGGTACAGGTAAGTCCACACTCTTAAAATTGCTTGCAGGGGAAATAGAGTCAAATAATCCAAAAGCTGAAATTTATTTCCACCCAGATTCAAAAGTATTTGTGTATGACCAAACGTACAAAGCTGTTATTGCTGATGTTGTACTTTTAGACCAGCTTACGAGCTACGTGAGTGATGAACGCGCCAAGATGTTACTGGCACTGGTTGGTGTTCCGAGGCAGTACTGGCTAAGTCTTCCAAACGTACTTTCAGGTGGTGAACGGGGAAGACTTGGCTTGGCCAAGCTAATTGTGAGTGAAGCAAATATTTTGCTCCTCGATGAACCGACGAATGATTTAGATATCGGCCTTATTGAGCGTTTAGAAGCCGCGTTGTCCTCGAGTGGAAGTGCAGCCATTTTTGTTACTCACGATGAACGCTTTGCCCAAAATGTTGCGACGCGCATTTGGTCACTCGAGCATGGAAAACTTATCGAATATCAAGGTGGTGTTGCAGGTTATTTTAAGAAAACGCAGAAGCTAGAAGAGTTAAAGATTGAAGGGGAAAGGTTAAAGGTTGAAGAAACAGATGACGAGAAACAGGAGCAGTTGGAGCTAGAGCGACTCGAGCTAGAAGACGTGCTGCTCGATTCCATCACGACCTCCGAGCGTGACTATGCGCGAGCTAAACTCAGGCTTCACACCGTGATGGAAGAATTATCTTTGCTCTATGACAAACCTTTCCCAGAACCATTACCGCGTTATCAAATTTCAGAGAAGGGTGTAGAGATAAGTGGCAACCTTCAAGGTAGCCACATTCACCTCGAGACAAATGCAGATGTTCAACTGCGCATCAAACGCTTAGACCATGTCGCGCATTTGGGGATTATCGAGCCCGAAGAAAGCTGCTTGCTGCCGTGGGTAAGAATTGCGCTGCTCAACTGCTTAACACGTTTAGCTTTTTTATACGTTGATGCCAAAGTCGTGCAGTATCAATTTGATGGTGATGTGTCTGATTCGATGCTGCGCGAAGCGGGGAATGGTTGGTGGGTGCTAGATGTGCAGCGGTTTGAAACTCGAGAGGGTTATGTGAGACAAGCTCCAAGTCAGGGCAACCGCAGACGGAAACGGCGCAAGTTTCACTCGAGGCGTAAGTTGAAATTATCTAATTCAAGAACAGGTAGATAAATTTTGTATGCTACAGCTTAATCAAAGTGAGGTATTACTCGGCACAGATGATAGTTGCTAAGTGTTTTTCTCGCCACTGTTTCTCACGTTCAAATGTGGATCGAGTTCCGTCTAGTGTTGCTTGCTCGAGCTTCGAGAAAAGAAGCCCTGCATTCTTAAAGCCAAATCTGAGTCCAATGTTGGTAAGTTCGCTGACTGACTGCTCAGAGAATTCGTAGAGCTGAATGAGCAGATGTGCAAGAAGATGGTTAAAATTTGAACCGAAATCCTCGAGGATTTCAGAATATTCTAGCGTACAAGAAATAAATCTTCGTTTACTATCCTTTATAAGATACAGATAGAAAGTTTCAGCACCGTCATCACAGATAGGTGTAATGATTTGTCCAGATAGAAAGGCATAAGAATGCTCAATCGTTGGTAGATAAGCGTAAGCTGCGCTAGGAAACTTAACCATGTATTTGAAATCATCAAGCTCTTCGGGGTCTTTGACAGCTTCGAGAAACGCAGCAGGAATAAGCATCCTGACTCTGCTTTCCCCTTCAATAATCATGGCTTACTCTTTCTTTGTCTAGATGGTTACTTTGTGGAGACAAAAAGCCCGCTTACTCTTTAGGTAAATACTTTTCCCAAGTTGGGTCAATGGTTGGCATAACCCCAAAGGCAGACGAAAACATAAACTTTGGTGCGTAGGGTTTGCGCCGTAAGTGCATTTTGGCTTCTTCAGGTGTACGGTCACGTTTTTTAGCGTTGCACTTGCGGCAGCACGCCACGACGTTTTCCCAACTCGTGTCACCACCACGGCTGCGTGGGTGAATGTGGTCGAGCGTTAAGTCACCTGAGCGAATGCCACAATACTGGCAAGTGTTGTCATCACGTCGAAAGACATTTTTACGGTTGAAGGCCACGCGCTGATGATGGGGACGTTTGACATATTTTTTGAGTTTGATGACGCTGGGAACAATAAAAATCTGGCTAGGTGAACGCAAAATTTTATTGGAGTCCTCGAGCCTCTCAGCAATATCGTGCATCAAGAGTAAGACAGCACGCTTCACACTGCAAACGTGCAGGGGCTCGTAACTGGCATTGAGAATAAGCACCCGTGCTGCGTTAATGTTAGCGATGGGAGAGGCCGGGAGGGGGTCATCCCTATCTTCTTCTGCCTCAGGAGCAAACGGGTCGAGCGGGTCATACTCGTTGGTGTCAAAAGGATTGGCGGCGAGACCTCCAGAATGGCGTTGCACAGTAGTATAGCGTACAAGCGGGATTTCAGGTGAGTGTCAGAAAACCAGAGGGGGTTTTAGGGTCTGGGGTAAAACTAAAGAATCTAAAACCCCAATCCCTTAATCCCAAACTCCTCCTAATTCCACTTAGGCGTAATCACGTCATCCACCTGTAAAAACAAAAAGTGGTCAAAATAATAGTGAACGAGCAGAGCAGAGAGAATGACCGAGTAAAACGAAAAGTAGTGAATTTGCATGGGGTCATCTGCCCAGACACCTGTCGCCGTGACAATCAGGCGCACGAGCAAATAAACCAGTGCTGCACCAACCGTAAAAGCAAAGCAAAGCCAGTAAAGTTTGGAACCGCTCTTGGACAGATTTGCGACAAACTCTGAACCGATTAAGCCACGCTCGGCGCGTAAACGGTTGAGGTAGAGAACAACCGCAAGATACTGAAACGAATGCCAGACATTTAGGCCCTGAAACGCAACATCTAAATTATTCATAATTGGTGTAATAAAAAAGAGCACAGCGGCCAAGCTCATGTGCAAGGTTTTGGGGCCGTGAAAAAGCCCGTTGCGGTATTCCCAAATCGTTTTGGAAATAAACAAAATCAGCATCGTGAAAAATGCGGCAGTGGCGAGATAGGCAAACCAGTCCTGTTTTAAGAAGTCAGGAAAAAGCAAAACGCGCCCGCCTGTTTCAAAACCGTGTTCGGAGATATTGGTGTTGCCAAACCAGAGCGGTGTGCCTGTAAACTTAAATGTGGCAATAGGATAAAGACTCGTCATTAGAAGCCCGTAGTCAATGATTTGTGAATACCTGCGCCACTTGGCAATGTCTATGTTTCTCCACCTCGGGTCTTTATTGCGGTACGAGTCAGCAATATAAAGAGCCTGGTGAATTACATGCACCGAAGCCCAAAAGAAAAAAATAGTCACCAGCAAGGTTAAGTTCACAATTGCCAACGTCACGACGATAACAGGCATGAGCAGCGCACCCCAGGTGTAACGCTTGTAGCGTTCGCGGAAGCGCGGTTCCATAAAGGTCATGGTGTAGGTTGCGAAAAGATGTGGCCCGCCAATCAGTGCCGTAACGAGCAAATCCACCACGACATTGGTCATGCCGCCAATCGCAGAGAAAAAATGCGGGATAATAAGGAGACTGCTCGAGAAAATAATCAGCAGCAGGTCGTACTTGGGGGAGACGAGCCAAAGATTGGGGTTATAAGCTCGAGCGGTCAAAGGCTGCGTTGCCCTGGGTTGTAGAGCCATTCGTAACACCTGCCTTCACGCCGCAAAAAACACATACTTAGGCAAAATCATAACGGGTCAAAGATGGCTTTGCAACGCTTTGAAGTTACCAAAGCCCTGTTCGTATTAGAAATCACGTATGGGTATCTGTTGATACGGCCTAAAGATTTTTAGCGAATGAGTGCAGCTAAGTGTTTAACAATCTCGAGTGATTCGTCAAATGTCCTTCGTGAAGGTGGCAGATGTTCACTTGGTAGAGCAAGAAGACGCTCGAGGCTTGGCAGTAACTTTGTCATATCACCCGCCAGAAAACGAAACCTCGGATTCTCGAGGGCGTAGGCAGCGTTACCTTCTTCTTGTGAGCCGACTTCGTGAGTGATGATGGCGCGTTTTTCAAAAAGTTCAATTTCTAAAACAGAGTTTGCACCTGCCTTAGAGATAATGACATCGGCATGGGCGAAATAGTTTTGCATATCCTGCACGAATCCCAGAACCACCACAGAAGGATTGCTCTTATAGTCCTGGCGCAATTTTTCTGCAATGATTTTGTCTTTCCCACACATAACAATGAGTTGATAGCTTTTACCAGCGAGTAAAGCTATTGCCCCTTCCAACGCCCTTGTTGCTACGCCACCGCCAGTAATCACGAGTGTCGTGCACTGTGGGTCAAGCTGGTGACGGGTAAAAAGCTCCTCCTTGGGAATGACCTGTTGCAAACTTGGACGAATGGGAAAAAGTGAGGTGATAATTTTGTTTTTTGCTACGCCAAGTTTTTCTAGTACAGCCGTTACTTTTTCGGTAGGACTAAAGGTAACATCAGCGCTTGGGTCAGCCCAGCCGCGCAGCACGCTAGCTAAATCTGTGACAACAACGGCGTAAGGTGTCGTTAAGCCTTGCTCGCGTAACTTGCTTATCGTGATATTTGTGTAGGGATGAAGAGAAACAATCAGGTCAGGCTTGCTCTTTTCAAAAAAAGCTCGGTAAGCCCCAAGGGTTTGCTTGAGAATGGTTTGTTTGAGCAGGTAATGACCTAAACCAAAATCAGTGATGATGTTATAAAAATAATTGAGGTTGCGTAGTAACGCGGTCTGCGAAAATGCCGTAAACGAAGCGTCCGAGTTACCCCAAGGTGCGGGGTCAGCAATTTTGTAGAGGTCTACAGCTTCAACCTGAAAGCGGTCTTGGTAGACGAGATGAAAGGCTTCTTTCAGGGCTCTTGCTGCTGAGGCGTGACCGCCACCTACATCACCGTAAACGAGCAACACCTTCATGGTTTTTGACTCATTTGTTTGAATAAAATATAGCCGCCGAGGACAGGCCCCAGCATGAAGAAAATATAAAACGTCATCACCCGCCAGATTAAAAGCACCGCAGGTACAGCCTCATTATTGCCTTTATCTAACAGTAAAACCGAAGTGCCAAACTCGAAAAAGCCACTACCACCAGGTGTTGGCACAGCAAAAGACAAAGCAGTCACCACGAGCTGCCAGGCTTCCGAGGCAATAACAGGAATGGCAATATCTAAACCCCGCGCCAGAAACGTCAGGATGAAAAAGAACGACACCCAGGAGAGCAGTGTCCAGAGTTGGGTGATGCCGTAAAACCCCCAAGGTGCGCCTGTAAAGATGCGGTTGGACTCTACCAATGAGCCTACAAACCGTATTGCATCTTTGCGAAAGCGCAAGAGCGGCCCACGCAGGATAGAACGGAAAATAGGCTCTAACCACTGCAAACGAAAGATAAACACATAAGCTATAAACGCAGTCACGCCAACAGCAATGACGGCGACAGTGTTCCACCACAGCGTATTAGGGTAAAGGTTATGAACGCGCAAAAAAATCAGGGCGAAGGGGAGCGTCCAGAGTAAAAAAATTGCGTCGGCGACAAAGAGTGCAATACCTGTGGCCCAAGCCTGTGCGCTGCTAAGCCCCTGATATTGCAAAGACAAGGCAATCGCAGGTGTCGAACCGCCGCCACTTGGGGTAACGGCTGCACTAAAAATACCTAAAATGTGTGTGCGAAGCGCGTGTCGGAATTTTAGAGAATGATTGAGCCTCTTGCACAAATGCTGCAAGCGAAAGGCCGCAAATACGAACGACAGCACAAGTGCGCTAATCGCAAGTGCTAAAAACGCCGGTGATAATTTGCGGATTTCCAAAAGCTGCTCGGGTCTGCCGCCACGAAAAAACACGAGACCAAAACCTAGTAGCCCGAAGAGTAGAGAGACAACGAGTGCTTGCGTGAGTCTACGCCACATGTAAATCAGCAGGGGAGCGGGGGAGCAAGGGGGCAGGGGAGAGGTAGGTTTGAATTAAGTGCTTGGCTATATCCAAGGTGCCTGGTTGAATGTTAAGTGCGGCGATTTTGTTAGACAGGATTTCTAAAGGTGTTTTGTCTTTGGTTAGCGGCTCCAAGACCTCCACTAACTGCCTAGGTTCGGGAATATATTTGCCGATGCCTTTTTGTATGCAGAAGTCAATATTGGTTTTTTCGTTGTAGGCAATATAGTTTGTGTGGAAAATTGGGCGGTTCATGACGAGTGCCTCGAAGGTCGTGGCTGCGCCAGCTTTGCCAACAATTAGGTCGCTGGCGGCAATCCATTCCTGCATGTTGGTGATAAAACCCTGGGGCAGGAGTGTGGTTTTACCCCGATGTTCGCTTGCCAGTTTTTGCAGGTGGCTATGCAACTCCTGATTACGCCCGCAGGCGATGATGTACTGCACATCCAGGTCTGCCTCCAACACGGCTTTTACAAAGTCTTCTAACTGCCCACCAATGCCTTCACCGCCTGCGCTTTGCAAAATCGTTAGTTTTCCTAGCTCCAGGTCTAGCTTGACCCTCGAGTCTGTTTTGCTGAGCGTGTTGTTCATAAACTGCAAACCAAGCGGGTAGCCGAAGATTTTTATTTTTTTACCCGGCACACCTTTTTCCATGAGTTTCTTTTTGGCGAGTCTCGAGGACACAATCATCTCGTCTACGTCTTTCTCTGCCCACATCGCGTGTGCATCAAAAGGGTCAGTGTTTAAGCCAATGACCAGAACCTTCAGACCATGTTTGTTTTTGGCAATCGCCAGAGCCTGCACCGTAAAAAAGTGCGTAGCGACAACAAAGTCATAGTTTTTGTCTTTAATAAATGCCGCCGCATTTTTGGCGTGGTCGTTAAGCATCTGTGCCTGAACAAACCTGGTTGCAGGTACGGGCACAGCCTTATCGAGTAAACGCTGACCCCAGTACGCAAACTTGGGATTTTCCAACATCCAATCCCAGGATTCCTTGTGGCGTTTGTCAAAATCTTTATCGCCCACAGCCAGCGTAAAATCCAGGACATCAATCTCAAATTGCGCGGGGTAGAGCTTTTCAATTCCGGCTTTAAGCGCGTCGGCGGGTGCCTTGTGTCCGTTCCCGACGGTAATCATGGCAAGAAGAATGCGCGCTTTGGACATATCGGGTTTTTAGTTTACCGTATTTACGCATTAGCAGACACGATACGAAAGATGGAAGGCAAAAAACGTAGGGTGGGTTCCTTCACTTTGCAAAGATTGAGAACGTTTATGCTGTTGTTTGCAGTGTATGTGTAACCCACCCTTATGCAACCCGAAAACCAACGTACATTTGTGTGAACGAAATTTGTTTTTATCGCACCATTTGGGCGGGTTTGTACGTTTTTTGCGGCAGAAACTTGGCGGATTTGCTTCGTGACTTACGAAGCGAACCCGCCCCTACGAAATGATTCGGTGATATGTTTAACCTGTTAAATCCTTGAACGTCTTCAACGCCTGCGCCACGACCTGATCCATGTTGTAATACTTGTAGGTTCCGAGTCTCCCGACGAAGGTCACGTCTTTGCGCTCGGCAGCTAGCTTTTCATACTCGGCGTAGAGGGCGCGGTTTTCGGGGCGGGGGATGGGGTAGTACGGGTCACCCTCGGCGCGCGGATATTCGTAGGTTAAAACGGTCTTATCGTGTTTTTGTCCGGTGATGTGTTTAACTTCGGTGATGCGGGTGTAATCGTAATCGTTGGGATAATTGACCGTGCCGACGCTTTGCACGAATTCTTTATCAACGGTCTCGTGGACGAACTCGAGACTCCGGTATGGTAACTTGCCAAGTTGAAAATCAAAATACGCATCAATCGGGCCCGTGTAAATCATATGCTCGAAGGGAATAAAATCAATGATTTCTCTATAATCGGTGTTGAGCATAACCTTGATATTTGGGTGATGTAATATCTTGCGAAACATACTGGTGTAGCCGTGCTTGGGCATGACTTGATAGGTGTCCGTAAAATACCTGTCGTCGCGGTTCGTGCGGGTGGGAACTCTTGCGGTTACGGTGGCATCGAGTTCGCTCGGGTCTAAAGCCCATTGTTTATTGGTATAGCCCTTAAAGAATTTTTCGTACAGCTCACGCCCAACTTTATTGACGACGACATCTTCTGAGGTTAGGATTCTTTCTTTTTTCTCGGCGCGGCTTTCAAAAAATGCCCCAAGTTCAAAGCTGGTTAAGTTCAGCCCGTAAAGCATATTTACCGTGTCCAGATTTATCGGCATCGGCACGAGTTTTCCGTCCACACTTGCCAAGACGCGGTGCTGATAGTTGCGCCACTGCGTAAACATAGATAAATAATCAAACACTTCTTTTGAATTGGTATGAAAAATATGCGGCCCGTAAAGGTGAATCAAAACGCCGTTCGCGTCATATTCATCGTAGGCATTACCAGCGATGTGGGGTCGTTTGTCAAGAATTAAGACGCGCTTGTTTTTCTGGGAGGCGAGGCGTTCTGCTAAAACACTGCCTGCGTAGCCTGCACCAACGATGAGGTAATCAAATCCTAAAGGCATATCTAAGGATTCTACCCTTATTTAGATGTGGAAAATAACCGCTAAATGAACGAGGTTCGTGCTATACTAAAGTCCTTGGACAACCATCCAAAATTACCACTTTAGCGAGACCGAAAGGAAGATGACATGAATCTTAGACCACAAGTGAATCTTAGATCGCAAGCCAATCCTACCCAAAAACCAAATAAACTTTACAGACATGGTGACGTGCTAATTTCCCTCGTTTCTGCTTTGCCAAACGGGGCACAGAAGCGTGATGGTGCGACGCTCGCCTACGGGGAAATCACCGGGCACAGCCACCGCATCCGCCAGACAAATGATGCCCAATTGTGGGCACATGGCAGCGAAACATTTTTAGAAATCACAGGTAACAGCGCAACGTTGATTCATGAAGAACATAAAGCGATTGAATTACCCAGAGGTGTTTACCGCGTCTGGAAACAACGCGAATACCGCCCTGATGCGTATGTGGATGTTGAAGACTAATGAGCCAACAGCTATCAGCAAAACTTTTCTGATAGCTGACGGCTGATAGCTTCTCAGATTTTCCTATGAGGAACAACTATGTATAGCTTTATGTCTAAAGGGCGTGTGCCTAAAAAGTCTCCTGAACAAAAACCTACAAAAAGTGAAGGCCCCATCCCTGCGGAGCGGGCGCGGAAGTTGATCCTCGAGCACCGTGCTTGGGATGGATTGCGCGTACTGGGTCATTTGGATTTGAGCGGACAAACGAATCTTTACGAACTACCTGAAGATTTAACCTGTGAAAGTCTTGATATTAGTGACTGCGTGAATTTAACGTCATTGCCAAGGGGCCTGCACGTCACGTACTGGATTGAACTTGCCGGTAGTGGTTTAACAGCTCTTCCTTCAGGTCATGGCTTTGCGCTACGCTGGCGGGGTGTTTCGGTGACAGACCGTATCGCCTTCGAGCCGCAGAGCATGACCGGGCAAGATATTTTGCAACTTGATAACGCCGAGTTGCGCCGCGTGATGATTGAGCGCATCGGCTATGACACCTTTATTGAGCAAGTCGGTGGCTTGGTCAAAGACCGCGACAGCGATCCAGGTGGTGAACGCCAACTGGTGCAAGTGCCTTTTGATGATGACGAACCGTTAGTGGTTCTAAAAGTAACCTGTCCATCGACGGGGCGCATTTACGTGTTGCGTGTGCCGCCTTATATGCGTTCCTGTAAACAGGCTGCGGCGTGGATGGCGGGGTTTGATAATCCAAATGAGTATCAGCCACTTGTCGAGGCATGAAGCTAGACGCTTATCATGCCATCTTAAAACAAGTCGAGATTGCCCTGACAGAACTTGGCAAAGCTGAAGGCATGTTTGGCAATGTCGAAGATATGTTTCAGCAGCATCCTTTTTTAGATAGATTTTTGAAGCTCGAGGAACGTGTTCACATTCTCACCCACGAGAACGCCAGTGCGATAGCTTTTGAACTCGAGGACGTTCGTCACCAACTGAAAAGGCTCGAGACCATGCTCGAGTTTCCTGAATTTTCCGAAGCTGAGTTTGAAAGGATTGAATCTGAACTGTGGTCATTAGCTCTATTCAAAAGATTCACCAGAGCATGTCTGAGCGAGAAATGGTGGCGCAAAGGGAAGTTTCTAAACGGATTAAAGAACTTCAGAGTAAGCTCGAGGCTATAAAGAGATGACGAGTCGCTGTTGCACGACTCGCCAAATTTAAGCGGGAAAAACAACACCCCACAGCCATATCTTAGCGTTTTTCCTGAAATAGGATTTGGGCTTTGGTTTTACCTCAAACCCCGAACCCTGTATCCCCCTAAATCCTAGTTCGTTACTGTCGGTTGCACGAAGCGTTTAATTTCACCAGAAGCAATATAAGATTTTCCGTCTGGTGCCGTGTTGACTTCATTCACGACATAGAGCGTGCCTTCTTCCCGAATCGAACGCGGAAAACGCATGTTCCAATCTGGGTGATAGCCGTCGGATACAACTCTGGCACGAAGTTTGCTGCCGTCTTTCACACACTGGATGAGTACGCCGTCGCCAACGGTGTCCGTGGTCTCGAGATCAGCAGCCGTTGCAGGTATCTTGGCAGCTTTTGCGCTGGTGCTACGCGCGCGCGTGCTGCGCGACCCAGCTACAAATGTATCAGGCTCACCAGGCTTGGCGTAGCGCGTGATATCACCTTGTACGCGGTAAAACGAACCATCCGCAGATTTCTCTAAACCTGTGACGATGTACCTGGCACCTTCAGCGCGAATGGCGCGGGGGAATTGCACGTTCAAGGTTTGGTCATAACCATCAGAAATAACTTTGATACGCAACTTACCGCCTTCACGCACACACTGAAGTTCGATACCCGTGCCAACATCTGTAACAACTTTGAGCGCAGCAACTTCGTCGCCTGCCGTGACACCCCTTGCGCTGAGGTCAGCGCGGTTGCGGTTTAGACCTTGGAAAGATTGATCTAACATTTCCTTGCGGCTTTCATTGCCCAAATCTTTTTTGCTGATGCGGTCAGCAAAATACTCGAGTTGTTCAATCTCTTCTGCAATTTCAAAATTTTCGTTTAGCCCTTTACTTTGTAATTCTTTAACGAGGTCACGCAAGGCTTTCTCTGCTTCGGCAAAATTATTTTTATCGGCAAGCTCGAGCGCACTTTCTTTGGCTTTAGCAATTTTGAGACGGCTTAGCTCGAGCCCGACGCTGCTGCTATACGTTGTGGCAGCCTCTTCAATACTCCCGACTTTAGCATTCACTGTTGCATCACCCGAGACTTGGGCAATGACACCATTTTGAATGGCATCTGCACTATAGAAAAGTTTGAGCAGAGGATGTTCACCTGCGTTGCTCATTTCAGGGAGATTGAGTGTAAGCCCGAGGAGTTTGTCTTCACCTTCGTACACGTCACCAAGTACGAGAACGGTTTTACCGCTCGAGTCCTTTGTGACTTTAGCAAGGCTTAGTGTGTCTGTTAGCGAGATGTTAGGGGAGAGCTCGAGTGTTGCGGTTAAGTTTTGCGCTACCACAGATTTCATGGTATCGAGTTCAATTTCAAAGACTTCACTGGCTTCGTCAATACTTTGAATAAAGTAAAAATTTCCTGTTGCGGCACGGGCCATGCCAATAAGCAAATCTTCGTTAAAGCCCTGAGCAAAACCGAGTGTCGTCGTGATGATGCCTTCTTCGTTTTTCTTGGCTGCGGTTGAAATAAGAATTTTTTCGTCTTGGATGCCTGCATTGGCGTGACCGTCGGTGAGGAGCAAAACGCGGTTGACTTTTTGTGAATCAAAATTTTTCTTGACATGCTCGCAGCTTTGCAACCAGCCACCTGAAAGATTAGTAATCCCGCCTGCTCGCACTTTGCGAATCAAAGCTTTTACTGCTGCTTTATCCGTAACGGGTGCGGGGCCAAAAATCGTGGCAGTATCGTCATCGTAGGTCACAATGGAAAGGATGTCATCAGCCCCCAGTTTATCCACCACGGCTTCTGCCGCTTTGAGGGCGTGATGCAAGGGCGCGCCCGCCATTGACCCCGAGCGGTCAATAGCAACCGAAAGATTGAGCTTGCGCCGTGGCGATTGAGGTACATCGGCGCGGAAGCGCAAGAGCACGTCGGTGTTGCCACTGCTGCCAAGGGGCAGAATGCCTTGCGAAAAGTCATAGGATGTTTTGATCATCGTTTTCACCTCAGTACAGAATTTTGAGAGCACGAGCTGCTAGGAAGATTGTACGAGGTTGAGGCAAAAAGTGAACTGAAAAACTTCACCTTTCTGTTTCTACCTTTGGTTATTTTTTAAGGTATTACATACTGCATACTACACAGTACAGTGCAGATACAACCACACTCGAACAAAGATTTCATAACCAACTTTGCTGTTTATACCACTGAGCCGTTTCTCTAAGACCATCTTGCAAAGAAATTCTTGCTTCCCAAGCAGAGGCTTCCTTGAAAGATTGCGTGTTACACGTGTAGGTGTAATATGCCAGTGACTTAGCACGACGGCGGTCTAGTTTAGGTAGTTGATTAAAAACTTTGCTAACTGCTTCTGACGCGTAGCCTGCTCCTAGAAAAACCTCTTTTGGAATTCTTATGACACGTAATTTTTTATTCATGGCAGTTTCTAAAGCGTCCGCCATATCTTGCCAGGTGTGTGTTGCGGCATGGGCAATATCAAAGGGCCCGAGCTGCACTTTACCTTGAATACTTGCCAAGACTGCTTCAGCGACATCTCGAGCATGAACGGGTTGAAGTTTACTGTTCGTGGCTGGCACAGTTAAAAAACCGTAGTTGGCCACTTGAAAAAGTGTGAGCAAATCTGTGTCTCTCGGGCCATAAACACCTGCTGGGCGTAGCAAAATCATTTCGATGTCATTTTGAAGATTACTCAAACGACGTTCTGCCTCGAGCTTGCTCTTGCCATAACTGCTAATTGCTGTACTAAAGCCGTCAGGTCCCCTCGCCTCGAGACTGCTGACAAAGATAAACCTCGAGACTTTTGCTTTGATGGCAGCTTTGGCAAGCCGTTCGGTAGCGTGCGTATTGACTTCAAAAAATTTTTCGTCTGTTTTTGCCCTCGTAATTCCTGCGTTGTGAACGACAACATCAACGCCTTCACAGGCTTTCTGTAAACTTGCTTCATCGTTAAAATCAACATTAACTTTTTCTAATTCGAGGTGCTCGAGCCATTTCATTGAACTACTTGGGCGCAGGGTGCAGCGAACAGTAAAACCTTGCTGCACCAAGACTTCTGCAAGATGACTTCCTAAAAATCCGGTGGCACCTGTGACGAGAATGAGGGGCATGGGAAAGACTATCATGCGATTAGGCTTGGTGTAATACTTCTTCTAACCTCTGTAAATTCGCAATATATTGATCGGCATATTGGTAGTTCTTCAAAAGTCCCGTCCACACGATCTGTCTTTTTAGCGCACGTTCTACATAAGGCTTGGCAGCAGCGTCTATTTTGCCTTCATCCACAAGTTGACCAAAGGCTGTGGAAATCACCGATACGTCAAGTGTATAAATATATTGCTGGTCATCAAAATCAGGGTCATTCCTTTGCTTTTGAACAGTGACTTCATTATAAATACTGTCATCATAGTGTTTGACGTTTATCTCGCCTACAGATTCGATAACCCACTTTAGACATTTCTCGAGTGTAGACCTGGGGCGGTCTTTGCGCCAGTCACGAAATTCTGCTAGAGCCATGTCTCCTTCATCAGAACCAAAAGGTGCAAGCTCGTCGAGGCCGTTCCAGAAGAATTCGTCAGGAATAAGTTCTAAGGCTCGAGGGTGAGCAAATTTTTTATCAATACCGTAGCGTTCATCATCCATAATCTTAAGTTTATCAGGATTGCTCGAGCAACGCTTTTAATTCTATTGGCACCAAGCGGTGATGGTCGTTAAAAAAGTCTAGTTCTCGCCACGCCACCTTAAGCGATGTTCCGTCACTCTCTTTTGCAGTCATCGAGTTTCTGCTGTACACACTTTTGTCAACGAACTCGGCATTGTAAATAAAAATAACTTCATGACCAGGCTTGCCCTCAACAGTAAAGATTTCCTCGAGCACACCCAACAGCGTTACATTTTCCATCTCTTCTCCAAGCTCCTCCAAAATTTCACGTTTAATCGCTTCTGCTGAAGTTTCACCAGGTTCAATACTGCCACCTAACGGACGGTAATACGGCAAATTATCTGTGGTATCAAAAGCATCAAAAACCAAAATGCGTGTCTCATGGCGAAACACGCAAAAGGCTTTGACACTAATTTTGCTTGGTTTTTGCATTTAGGCTTTTACAACTTTACCGCTCTTGGCACTGTCCCGAATCATGTCCATAAGTTTTGCAAACCTTAAACCCACTTCGGCGGGGCAAGGATTCTCGAGCTTTCCTTCTACCACTTTGACAAACTCTTCCCATACACCTTTGGATTTTGGATAAGGCACAGGCTTAAATTCATCTTTCCCTTTTTCTTTGAGAAGCAATCGTTCGCCCCAAATGCCGGTCTCGAGCACACCTTTGTCACCAAATACCGCAATATGCGAACCCCAATCGGTAGATTCACCTGCACCACCAAGTGAAAACATCACGCCGTTCTTAAATTGCCCACTGATGGCCGAGTTGATTTCAACAGGTGTTTTGCGGTTATCAAGTAGCGCAGTAACTTGTGCGACATCTTCACCAATTAAATCTACTGTCGTATTGATAAGGTGTGAACCTGTGTCAAACAAAAAGCCACCACCTGACATATCAGGGTCTTGTCGCCAGGTATTGGTCGTACCTTTTTTCCATTCTTGAAACGCATAGCCCGACACACTCGTGACGTTGCCAATCGCGCCATCGGTAATGAGCTGTTTGGCTTTGTGGATGGCAGGAGAGAGGCTACCAGGAAACGCGACAACGAGGTGACGTTTTGCCGTATCACGAATCGCGATGAGTCGCTTGGCTTCGTTTGCATTCATGACCATCGGTTTCTCGAGCAACACGTGCATCTTATTGGTTAGACAATCCCTAGCGTTTTCAAAGTGAAACTTGTGCGGTGTCACAATCAATGCAGCATCGGCAGTGCCTTGCGCTTTAAGGAGTTCTTTCGTGCTGTTGTAAAATGGCGGGCATTTTAGTTTTCTTTCGCCGTAAAGTTTTTCGACTGCTTGGCGTTGGGTTTCGCTCGTTTCTACAAAGCCCACAACGTCCGTGGTGCGTTTTTGCTCGAGCATCAGTTTAAGATGAAAACGGGCCATCCCGCCCGTGCCGATGATGATGGTTTTGATTTTTGCCATAAAAAGTTAAGCCCTCCGAGAGGATTTGATTTTTGCCAAAGTAGAGTGTACGCTGAAAATTAAATGAAAACAATAGTTCAGGGTAGAGGTAAGACACTCAATTTTATACAGAGTTATTCTCAATTTCATCAGGTTCTACCCTATAGCCAAAACCTTGCCATTTTTGTTTTAAGTAGTTCTCGAATTCTGCTATTGGTGTTTTAGGAATAACTCCTGAAAGTTGTTGACCCACCTGTGTAAACATGACTCTACCAACATCCATTTGGGTTTTATTCTGATTTGGAAAACTAATATAAAGTGGTTTGCCAAAATAGTGAATATAGTAAAAATCTTGTCTAGATAAGATTCTATGGTAACTAGCCACACTTTCAGTATGAATGAGTCCTAGGCTGTTAAGATGTTTCAAATAGCTAAAATTGATTCCATGATCAGTGTAGATTGTTGCTTCCGTATCATAGATTAAAACAGTTGGTAAATCTATATGTACTGTAAAAGAGCAAAGTTTTGAAAACAATTCTGCGTCGAATTTATCAAATGAGGCTAATGTATCTACTGTCCGCTTTGAGAAATTTCCTGGTTGATTGGCCTCGCCAGCAAGAACTCTTGACCATAGCATTTGCATTTCTTCATCTGAAATAAGACGACATTTGTCAAAAAAATTCGTAATCCAGTCATCTTCCATATTCTCTGGTGATGATTGTTCACTGACATTAGGAAGAGCTTTTTCTATAATCGATTCGATATTAGATTGTTTCTTTGCTTCTTCATTGACGAAACGCTCTAACGCACGTCTCTGCAAATCTGTAATATCTATCTCACTTTTTGCTGCAATCATTTCTGCATCAGCTTCAGCGCGAGCAATTCTGCGAACGTGTCCTGGTTTTGCTATACCTTCAATTGCGTTAGAGATTTTCTCAATAAACACAGTCATGGGTTTTCCTAAATCACCTATGCCAATAAGAGAGTTTGAATTGCTCACAATTCTCCAATCTATAAACTCTTTTGATACATTCTGTACGTCTTATAAAGCTCCCCACCCGCCGCAATGATCCCGTTATTAATCGCGTGATTATCTTCTAACTCCCACGAACACTCGCACTCTACATAGCCACGCGCCAACGCCCGATTTGCAAACTCTTCAATCATCACGAGTTCTAAACCTTTACCCCGGTACGGTTTTCGCACACCCAAAATTGTCATGCGCGTGCGCTTCATGATTTTGCGCTTGTTGAGAAAGGGGAGAATGCCGTAAGGAATGAGTCTACCATCTTTGATTTTATGAAGCATTTGGTTGGCATCAGGAAAGCCCATGCCCACCCCGATAATTTCACCGTCAATTTCCATAAACAAAATGAGTTCGGGGTCTACAATCAATTTGAGTTGCTTGGCGAGGAGTTTGGCTTGCTTATCGCTGTATTTGATATGCCCCCAATTCGCTTCCCACTCTTCATTGTAAAAACTGAGGACACGGTCAACTTCGTTGTCAAAGTCACGCATGTTGAGAGAGCGAATCGTAAAGTTTGTGCGTTTGCGAACGCGCTCAGCAAGTTTTTTGATTTTATCACTGATACCTAGGTCAGAGCGCAAACGAAACGCATATAAGTCTTTGATTTTACTATAGCCCGCAGCCTCCGCAAACCCTGGATACTCAGGTGGGTTTTGAATCATCATGAGGTAGGGCGTGGTGTCGTAGGCATTGAGTTGAAAGCCTGCGCCGTCATCCATACTCGGGTTTACTGGGCCACGCACGTGCGAACGTCCGAGGGATTTTGCATAGGTTTCAACCGCATGAAAAAGTGCTGTTGCTATGGCTTGATCTTGCGCTTCAAAAAAACCGAAGAAGGCAAGGTTATCGCCTTTATAAACGTCGTTGTGGGCATCATTATCAATGGCTGCAACACGCCCGACAACCTTGCCATCACGCTCGGCCAAAAAGAGTTCCATGCGTGCATGTTCGTAAAAAGGGTTTTTCTTGGGATTAAATTTGTCCCACTCGTCCAGGTGCAGGGGTGGCACCCAAAGTGGGTCATTGGCATATTTTTTGTAGGGATAATCTATGAAGGCTTTGAGGTCGGATTTTGTGCTGACTTTACGGAGGGTTGTCATAATTATTGCGTCATGAGGTTATTGTGTGAGGAGCAAATAAGGTTCACTCGTCATTGCGAGGAGTGTTTTAGAGTTGAGTTGAATGTTATGAGTTGTGTAAATATTTTTTGTGGGCAGCGAACGACGAAACAATCTCTGTGAGTCAACGTTTGCAAAGAGAACGTTTGCAAAGAGATTGCTTCGTGGCTGTGGTAATGCTTTACTTAGTTGATGTTGGGCGTAACTCGAGCTGAGACTCGCAATGACGAGGTGAGGTATGAGCGGTAATGGTGCAACATTCACTTCTGGCGTTAAACATTCAGTGTGAGGCATATACGTTATTTGATAATACCAAATCGTTTTCCTACAACTTCAAAGGCGTGAAGAAGTTTGTCGAGTTGCTCGGTGGTGTGGTTTGCATTGACGCTCGTGCGAATAATGGCTTCACCAGGGGGAACACCGGGTGAAACAGAAGGTGTCGTGAAAATATCTTCTTCCCACAAACCTTTCCAAAAAGCTAAAGCTGTGTTATCTTGACCAATAAGTACGGGGACAATCGCAGCCTCAGAACCGAGGGTGTTAAAACCAAGCACGTTCATTTTGCTGCGGAAGTAGTTGATATTCTTCCAAAGCTGCTCTTGGTGTTGGGGTTCGCTTTCCATAATCTCGAGAGCCTTTAGTGCTGCTGCCATCTGCATGGCGGGTAATGCTGCCGTAAAAATAAACGGGCGGGCTTTGTGTTTGATGTAATTCACAACGGCGCGTGGCCCCGCCATAAAGCCGCCGACTGAAGCAAAGGATTTTGAAAAGGTGCCGACGATAATATCAATCTCGTTATCTAAACCAAAGTGATTCGGTGTGCCGCGTCCGTGGTCACCGAGGACGCCCGTGGCGTGTGCTTCATCTACAATGATGCGTGCGCCGTATTTGCGGGCAATCTGTACGATGCGCGGTAAGTTGGCGATGTGTCCGCTCATGGAGAACACGCCGTCTGTGACGATGATGCGTCCGCCGCCTTTGTCGCTGTCGCGCTCGAGTAAGCGTTCCAAATCGTCTAAGTCGTTGTGTTCATACTTTCGCAGTGTGCCAAAGGAGAGTCGCGCACCGTCGTAGAGGCAGGCATGATTCTCGCGGTCAAAGTAAAGAATATCGTGTCGTCCGGTGATGGCACTTACGACAGATAAGCAACCCAAAAAGCCCGCGCTAAAGGTCAGTGCAGATTCTTTTTTTAGAAAGGTGGCAAGACGGGTTTCTAACTCTTCATGCAGTGTCAGCGTTCCGGTCAGGAATCTCGAGCCCGTACAACTTGTGCCAAAGTAATTGAGTGCGTCTCTGGCCGCGTCTTTGAGGCGCGGGTCTTGGGTAAGTCCCAGATAGTCATTCGAGCCGGTAATGACCATTGTCTTGCCATTGACTTCGACCTCACCCCCATGTTGGGCGGCAATGGGCTTAAAGTATGGATGCATCCCTGCTGCTGCGGCTTCATCAGCGCGGGTGAATGCGTAGGCTTTCTCGAATGGATCGGTGCTGGTAACCCTAGGTGAATCGAGGACGACGCTTTGCCCTTGGTGCGCCATATTAAGAACATCTGACAAAGCAACCTCCATGAAACCTTTGATAATTCATGCTCGTTGTGCCTCGAGTACAACCTCAAAAAATAGCGAGGCACCTCAAAACGAAGTAGTCTAACATAAGCTGCTCTACCTCTAGGATAACAAAAGGCATTTTGCAGCTTCACCCTATGCATTCTCATCATACGCTCCTACAAGTTCATGTGTAAATCCCCTACTATGTGTAAACGCATAGGATGGTGAGCTTACACCAGAATGACAGTGACATGGTTCATTGTCTTCTGGCTTAGGAACAGCTATACTGTAACCTATAAACAAAAACTTTCTGAGCATGGTTGGGGCTTCTGAATGGCTGAATTTCTACGGAACCTGCAAGAAGCATCCCTAATCCAGACTCTAAAAATTAAATGTAAAGGTTTGTGTTGTTGTATGCAACTAACTGTCAGTGATGCCGTGATCCGCCCTCTCGCTACCCGTTTTGCCCGCTCTGAAGATGCAGCGCTTGTTCACCAGCTTTATAGCGAAACACCACACTATTTCGAGATCATCTCGATTCCGATGCCTACTTTGGGGGAAGTACGTCAGGAACTAGCTCTTGCGGGTCACGATGGCCGCCGTCATATCGAGTTACTCCTAAGTCACGACTTGGGTCTTCCTGACTCACAAAGTGGTCAAAACGTCGTGGGCTATCTCGATTACAAGCTCGAGTACCCTGGAGCCGGCGATGCCATCGTCAATCTCCTCCTTATTTCGGGAAAATGGCAAAGTCAAGGGTTAGGGCGCAGTGCGGCTACGGAACTCGAGTCCCGCCTAAAAGGGAAGGCCAAGCGCGTCCTGGTGAGTATCTATGGTCAAAATCCCCGTGCCGAACGGTTTTGGAAGTCGCTAGGTTATACCTTCGCCATAGACGCGAAGCCCGTGCTGGATTGGTACGCGAAAGCCTTGTAGGAGTAGCTAAAGTAGCAACTTAAGTTTAAGGTTTTCCATACAAAATAGCCTAAAGCTATCAGCCCTCAGCTTTTCTGCTTTTAGCTAGGGGCTGATAGCTTTACCGTTCATGGATATAAGAACATTGAAAGTCCGAGCTCAAGTTGATAGCTAACCCCTGCTTTTTGATGCTAGACTGTGACGTTATTGCTTAAAATAATCTTAAATAACTGTAAAAGTGTGATGGAGGAACAACGAACATGATTAGTGTGACGGAGTTAAGAAATAATACCAAGGTCGAGATGGAAGGTTCCATTTGGGAGTGCCTAGATTATCAACACCAAAAGATTGGGCGTGGCGGTGCTAAGGTAGTGGCAAAGTTCAGAAACTTGGAAAGCGGCTCGATTGTCGAGCGCACCTTTAATGCCACCGAAAAACTCCAAAATATTTTTATTGACTACCGCAAAATGCAGTTTCTTTACGGCGACGGCGAAACCTATACCTTTATGGATATGGAAACCTACGAGCAGCCTGTGTTTAGTCGCGTCCAAATTGGTGACGCAGCAGAGTTCTTGAAGGAAAACCTCGAGGTAGACGTGGACTATTACGGAGGTAAACCCATTGCGGTTACGCTGCCTAACGTTGTCGAGCTAAAAATTGCTCAAACCGATCCAGGCGTGCGTGGCGATACGGCTAGTGGCGGCTCGAAGCCTGCCACGCTCGAGACGGGCGCGGTTGTCAACGTGCCATTGTTTATTGAGCAAGGCGAAGTCGTGCGGGTAGATACGCGCACGGGTACATATCTCAGTCGGGCTTAACGGGGGTTAACGTCGTGGATGCTAAAGAGTTGC
>JBOFGY010000247.1:0-13396 GCA_051649365.1 Trueperaceae bacterium | reverse complement strand
CCGCCTATTAACTGTCCCAATGTAAGACCCGATTGCACGGTGTGTTTTCAAGAGGGGTTTGCTAAGGCGATGGAACACGCCTTAACCACCTATTACCCTGAGTATCAAACGGCTGTTGAAACACAAAACCTGAAACTTGTAGGGCTTGGTGCTTTATGGTGGGGTGACCCGACGTTATTAACAGGTTCGCTCCTTACTCCTGTCATGGATCCACTCAATCAACCTGCGTGGTTAGCAGATATAGCGACGACACTCATTGAACCTGGACTCGAGCTTGACCCCAGAGCTGCCACATACTTCACACAGACGGCCGCGACGAATCAAGCGTGTCAGGCTAATCTTCTGGCTGGTTCCACGCTGGGGCTGCTCAAACTGCCTACCGAACAACTTGACCCTGAAGCACCAGGACTGGCTGCGCTCGAGGAACTCAAACGAGACCTGGCAGACCGTGAGAGTGCGGGGGATACCTGGCAGCGTACTGTTTTACTCTTTACCGACAAAGACACCTTGAGTCCGCAATATGCCAAAGGCTCTATCTTTGGTGGTGAGGACTCAAAAATGGGTACGACCAATCCCACAGGTCATGCCTGTTTAGGTCAAACGACATTCCTGCAAGTGTTTCAAAAAGAAGAGGTGATAGCGAGTGTGGGGCGATTGGTGCAGCGGCCTACCGCCTGTATCGCCGGGGTGACGCTGGTTCCCATCGTGCCGACACCCATGACGTTTACAGTTCCCAGGTGGCACAGTGATTGGGTGAGTGTGCCTGAAGGGTATGACATCCCTCGGCTGGAAGGAGAGCCGCAACGTGTGGAGCCTTAGTTTTCTTCTATTTGTGTTGGTGCTGGTGAGTTGTAGCAGCACAACGCCAACAAATCCAACACCGACGACACCAGAGACTCCTAGTAATCCTTATGCGGCGTATGGTTGTCTCGAGAGCCCTAACATGGGGTCTCAACCACGCGTTCTTTATGATGTCGAACTTGGGAAACCCTACGAGTTACAAGGTGGGAGTTACCAACTGATGTTTGACCTACCAGTACCAAGCCGCATCCGCGTCACCTTAAGTGAGCTAGATCCTTACGACAACTTGAGTCTTATCCTTGCAGACACGATAGATATAAACCACATCGTTACATACACCCATAACGCTGGCCCTGGTTCAACAGAAGACGGGCCAGCGTTAGAGAGTGTTGTATTGGAAAGTAAGGAACAACTCGAGGTGACGGTTGGCTTCACTGTCAACCGTTCTTTCAGTGACAACACCTTACGCAACGACGAAGGTAAACAACTTTTCTGTCAAACCTATACAGTTGTTATTGAAAGGATTCTATGAAACATGTTTTAGTTTCGCTGCTTTTAATTCTTGGTGTCGCACAGGCACAGCTCGAGGTCGAATCGGTTAATTTTTTACGCAACTTTAGTGGCTTTTTACAAGGCATTTGCCCCTATACTGATGACTTGCAAAACTTTGGAAACGTTCTTGGTCTGGAAGGGGTTGATGACAAAATTCTAAGCTGGATGTGCGCAACAATTCCAAGCGTAGACCGCGCCGCTAATTTGGCAGAAGGTTTTTTGAATGACGTGAACGGCTTTGTCAATCAAACGATGGGCGACAGCTTTGGAAAGCTCGGTGAAGCGTTAGGGTGGCAAGTGGGTGATACTAATTTGCAAGCTCTCTTTGATGACGCGCTTGGGAACTTGCAAGATGGTGTTTTTTCTGCCAAGGGCGTAGCAGGTCAAGTGATCTCACAAATTAACCAAGCGATGTATGCCGATAACGATTTAGCCCCTGCCAATGCAACGGAAGCTGAACAGCGCATTGCAGATACGCTCGAGCGCACCCCGTCACACACGATGCAACAAATGCAAGGTGTGGCTGTGCGTGAAGATAATATTCTGCGCAGTGCCGAAGCTGTGGACGTAGTGAATCAGGCCAAAACGTTAGCGGCGACCTCAGCGGCACGGGGCGATGAACAGCAGCTTTTACTGCGCGTTACCAATCCAGCTCATGCAGCAGGTGGACAAGGTGGTACAGCGGACGAAGCTGAGGATTTAGGGTTTGCAGCAGTGTCGTCGAGAGCAGCACTGCAAGCCTCGGTAACGGCGCAAGCCGATTACATGCGTCAAGCGGCTGTATCTACAGGGAACATGACGCAAGCCCTCAAGGAGCAAGCAATGCAGCAAACGCTAACAACGCAACAAATGGGTATTTTAGTAGATAGCATCAGTGAACAAAATATGCGCGAGTATGAACAGTGGGAAGAAGAGTATTACGATGACGTAGTAAAAGCTACCGCCAAAGCCAGGCAGGTTGAGGAAAATTATGGTGCGTTGGCAGGGCTGATGAGCGATAACCCGCCACCCGATAATGCACCTCCTGCGGTGCAGCCGTGAAGCTGGTTTTGTTAGCTCTTACACTCTCCGTAACCTTGGCTCAGAACTCACGGGAAAGTTTCTGTATCATGAGCCAAGGGATTGTTTCGCAAGACATCGCCGATGAACTTCGTAAAGCAGTGGTGGAACGTGGTGCTGAGGTGTATATTCTCGTTCCACCTCGATTAGTAGGGCAACCTGCAAGCTACGTGCCTGCACTGTCGCTACTTGACGGCGTTAAGGTTGGTTTACTCGAGCACGACGAAGCATTTGCAATAAAAAATAGTTCAGAGACATTCGAGATTGGAGACACATTGCGTCCCCTCACCACAAACACCTCTGAACTCTATAACTACTTTCTTAATGAGTGGCAAAAAGCTACGCCTTACCGATTTGCGCCGATGACTCGAGGCGATTGACGAAAGAGAGTTGCATGATGGTTTTTAGGTTTGTAGCCGCGCTTAGCAAGAAAGCGTTCAACGACAATACCAGAGGTCGCACCTGCCAGCAAGGCTGTGACTAGAGTGATAAGCGAAATACACATACGGTCTCCTTTCAGCTTCCACTATACCGACACCTTCGTTAGAAACTGTACCTGGCACTTCACATTTTTGCTCTGACGTTCAAGAGGTTGAGACATAGGTCAAAAGATTTGCTAGGCTTTGAAGGGAGTAACCATGCCCTATTATTCAGGAATTGACTATCAGACACGCCAGGCTGTTGCTACATTGGAAGAGCAGTTTGAAGCAGCGAACAGTGTCGAATTTATTCGGGATCAGCATCATGAAAATGTGACAGCAGTGCGCCACGTGCTGAGCTGGTTTTTGCTAGCTTCGGGTGTCATTGTATTACTTTTGTCTCTCAATCTCGAGACCGCCCAGTTTGCTAGACAGACAACCTACCTAATGCTCGCTTCTGCCACGGTGTTGGTCGCGTTGTTTATTTATGTTGACCGTAGCAATTTACTTATTTGGCTACTTGGTTTTTTAGGTGCGCCTATTTTGGTTGCGGTCTCAAAAGTTTCGTTTACGCCCTGGGTGCTTGTGGCTCTCTTGCTGATCCAAGTAGGTCTGCTGCTTTCTGGCATGGGCATGCACCAACGCGCTGCCCTTCATTTGCTACTCTTGTGGGAATTTTGTCTTGGTGGTTTTTTGCTCTATCTCACCAAGCAACCCGTGTTTGTGATGCCTGTTGGCCTGGCAGTCGTGAGCGGGTTTCGTGTTTACGGTGTTGCTAAAACATTTCGGGGACTGTTTGCACTGGTTGTTATTATGAGTTTGTTCGCACTGACAGCGAGTCTTCCTTTCGCACAGATTCTTTTGATTTTGGCAACGCCTGCGTTGTATTTCTTTATTTTTAGGTAAGGTCTGCTAACTTTTCTTGACTGTGTCATCCACAATTATCTTGAGCATCTGCCACGTGCTGTTTTCATCAACGTTCCCCAACACTGCCTCGTGATACCTGGCATAGTCTTGTTGCGGATGCCAAGCAAAGGTGGTTTCTTGAAACGCCTGCGGTATACACAGCCACCCGTCCTCGAGCTGTTCGTTAACTTGTGGTTTCAGGGTGCGACCACACGGATAAAATTGGGTGTTCTGTGTCGTTTCGTATAGCTCAGTGCAAAATCGGATGAGCAAAAGAATATCGCGTTGCCGTTGCTGCCAATTGACGTTCGGAAAGGATTCATACACCTTGAAGTCATTGCCGAGCTTAGGATGAATTTTTTCGATGATGAGTTGGAACCGTGCAGGTTCAGTGAGCTCGAGGTTGCTTCGATTCGCCACACACCACACCGCTTTGAGCTGGTTTGTCAAAAAAAGGGTTTGGATACGTTTCGCACTCTCGAGTACGTGCCAGTGGTGATGCGTCGGTTTGTAAATAGGGCCTTCGCCTGTGAGCAGCCAGTCGAGGCTGACCTCATAGGTTTGTGCGAACGTATTTAGATTACGGGTATTGATGCTCTTAACAAGTTGTTCGGGTGTGGTCAAGTCATAAACGCTGCGAATTCCGAAGTCTTCTAAACTTTTGACGGATTCAAAAACAGAAAGCCCAAAACGCCTCTCGGTATCTAGCAGTCGGCTAGGGATTTGGTTCGTCTGCTCAAGAGCTGTCTTGCCACTCACGCTTGCTGTAGCAAGCAACCTCTCAACAGCGTTCACCATGACCCGTGACACTGAAACGCCATGATGAGCAGCGTAGCGTTCAAGCTTTCTTCTTAGCTCGTCTGAGACTCGAGCGTGCAACATGCTGCTCTTTGTCGCTTTCGGTTTATCTTTTGTCAGATGCTGTAGTTCGTCCTTCATGGTGTCACTTCCTCAGGTAAGTTTAGTAATCCGTTCAATTCGCACCGACTCGAGCATCTTTTATTTCAGCTTGGTCAAACTCTGCACCCGCGTCGCCTCGAGCAAACTCACATACACTGTTTTCTTCTCTTGATTCTTGTAGCTATCACTCAGCAACCGCCCCGCCATAACAACTGCTTGACCTTTGTTCAGCTCGAGCCCGTCCCAAAAACTCACGTCTATGAACAAGGTGGCATCACCATCTTTTACAGCGACTCGGGCTCGCGTGACATGCCCTGTTTTGATGTTGGTGATCTGCGTGTCTTTGGTGAGGTTGCCCGTCACACACACCTCGTTCAAGCCGTTCACGAGTAATCGTTGATTTTTGCGGTCTTGCCAATAGTCGAACGCCCCCTCGAGGAGAAGTAAATCGTTCACGGTGATGGTCGTGTCGGTTTGCTTCGTGCCAGCTTTGCTTTCGTAGTTGACTTGGTGTAAGGCACCAAAGGTCTCCACCACTCGTCCTTCTTTGAGGTGAGGCTCGAGCGTCTCAGCGTATTTCCCAAAGAGTTTGCACTTAACGTAAGAGGTGTGGGCGTGTTCATTGACTTCTCGGATACCCAAGGTGAACTCGAGCACAGCCAGATTGGCAGGGGTGTAAGCAAGTTGTGGGTTAAGGACGCAGCCTAGGTGATGGGTTCGGTTCATACGCTCTCCTTACGTCGTTCCTTAGTTTTTCTCCTTGCGTTTTGTGAGGTTGGTCTGCATCACACGCAACCGTATCCAGCCTGCATGGGTGAGGGTATAGGAAACTTGTTGCTGTCCTCCATCGGTTTGAATAAACTCACGTCCACTTAGTTTTTGTAGGACCGCTTGAATCAACGCATCCGATAGCGTGAGCCGACTTACCGAGCAATGTCGCTTGATGCGTAACGTGAGTGTGCCTGCACTGCGTGGGCGTGCATTCAGCGTAGACAAGATGACCACCTCGAGCCAATCGCCATCTGTTGCATACTGCTGGCGTTGTAACAATGGATTATCCAGAATTCGACTCATGTGTACATCCATTTAAGGATGGGCTTGCTGAGTCGCGTTGCAACAGCAAAGATGCCACCGACCATCAATGCCGCGAACAGCACCGGAATAGGTCGCACTGCACCATCCACCAGGAGGAATGCTAGAACAACTTCTCCCCCTCGAGACAACACGAGTGCCACCAGGTAAAACAACATGGCGGCTAATCCTTGTGTCACCGCCCATGGCCACAGGTCAACGCGCTGGTCATCTGAGACCAGCGGAAGAAGCTGCAAAACCATCAGGACGAGTGAGCCGAACGCAAAGACGTAAAACAACACAAACAAGAACTCGTTAGTAGCTTCGTCGGTAACACGCTTCCTAAAAAAACTAAACGTCGTCGCCAGGGTCAACACCACGAGGGCTACACTCATGGCTCGGTTTAGATTGAGGTTAAGCTTCATGGTTACCTGGTTTCTTAATCTGTATTCCTTCAGGCTGTTCACCTTGCAAGAGCGCATCCACTGCATTTGCCAAGTTGGGATACACCACCCATTCATCTCGACTACGCAACTCGAGAGCCATCTGGAACACGGGGGTGGTGATGCGTTCTCTAAGCTGTAAATCCACATTGCCCAGCAGCGGTAAGAAGGCTTTATTCTCGAGTACGTCACCGAGCACTGACCCGTGCAACGTTGCACCCACACCCACGCCACGTCTGGCGCAGGACTCAATATGGATGACATCATTGCCGTGATAGCCAATTTCATCCACGATGAGTTTCAGTGGGGTGAGGTTTGCAATCACCATTCTGAGCACTTCTCCCTGTCTCGAGGGTTCACCGACTTGTATCCTGAGGGCATGACCAATGGCTGGGTGCGGGATATCTCCATCACCACCAATTTCATTGGATGTGTCCACTGCCACACAAAGTTGTCCACAGGATTCACCCAGGATTCTGACGATATCTCGCAGCACTGATGTTTTCCCTGTGCCAGGTCTACCCACGAGCATGAAGCTGTTTGCGGTGTTGAGATAAGGTCGTAAGGGTTCGGCAATATGTGGAATGGCTCTGGCTAAGCGAATCGAAATACCGACCAGCGTGTCGTAGCGATTCGGCATTCCTGCGTAGCGGTGGAGGGTGCCATTGATGCCTGCTCGCCAATCTGAACGAAAACCACCGATTTTATCTCTCGTAAACGTGACGTGTTTTGCCTCAACCGTAAAGTTCTCAATGCGCTTCGTGGCATCGCCGAGTTTGAACTCGAGTTTGTAACCTTTGACAATCCTGATTTCTTGGAGTTCTGCAAGGTGCCCTAAGGTCAGGTCTTGGATGTCGGGGTGCAAGGACTCGAGCACCTCTTCAAATTTGTCGATGTCGGTGCTGTAGGGAAGGAGTTGATTGTCTGAGGACAACTGACTATCTGACGGAAGACTTACTACATTACTTTCGTTCATAAACGAGTAAGCCTCCTGTTTTTGGTGTGAGCACGGCAAGTGACACAGGTTTGACATAAACAAGTGGGCTTATCTCGAGGGCAACACTGTGGTCGAATGAATCTTGCAATTCGGCATATTTATTCAAAACGTTCGGGACGTAAAATTCTGTTTCACCATTCACGGGAATACCGTCGTGATTTAGCACCGCACCAGGGCCAGCGTTATACGCGGCCAGAGCCAGTTCCCAATCCCCAAAGGTTTCCCATTGCTGTTTTAGATAGGTTGCTGCACCGTAAAGATTTTCTTCTGGGTCATGCGGGTCAACGCCAAGTGCTCGAGCTGTGCCTGGCATCAGTTGACCTAAACCAATGGCACCCTTGGGGCTTACAGCGTCCGTGCAGTAACGTGACTCTTGCCAGACAAGTGCTTGAAGTAAAGCAGGCTCGAGTCCTTGTGACAATGCAGCTTGCTCGAGGGTTTGCTGTAAGTCATCGCTCAAGCTGCAAGCCCAAGCAAGGTGACAAGAAAAAAAGAGTAGTAACGAAACCATAAGAACTATTTTCATGACGTTGACTCTGGCGCGTCCAGTGTTTTGTGCTGGGAGGTTTTTTCGCGAACGTAGGCACTGTAGCGGTTACTCTCGGCGAGTTCACGCAGAGCCTGCGGGACATCGCGCAAGGTGTGAATCAAGACACCCAGACCAAATAAGAGGCCGCCTAAGACCAGGGGTGTAAGACTTAAACCAATGATGGCCATCACAAAGCTAAAACTGCCCAGGGTCATCAAGACGTAGCAGGTAATCGTTGTGAGTCGTTTCATAGCGAAGCCATCCTCCCTACTGAATGCGGTAGGTATAACCCACACGCGCTCCAAGCTTTAAGTCCTGTTGTGACGGTGCTTCTGTTTCAAAACTGGGTAGCGTCGTGAACTCAGGGATACCGCCATCTGCTGTGATGACTAGAAATGCACCACTCTCAAACGACAGCTCGAGATTGCCTTGAAACACGTTATAAGCCTGGGCTTGACCTGAAATACTCGAGTTGGCAAACACGTATTGGGCTGCCAGAGCTAGCAAGGCACTATCCCCTAAGCGAATCCCAGCACCAAGTTCTGGAGCTAAGTAGGAGTAACTACCAAACATGTTGTTGGTTTCATAGGCAATACCAGGTTGGACGTAGAAACCATCCCCACTAAAACGGTAAGCTGCGTGCAAGCGAACCATAAACCTATTTGTTTCACCTTCGCCAAGACTGGCTGCGCCAAAGACGTTGAGTCCTGGAATCACTGCGGCAGTCTCGAGTCCGTTATGGACGAGGTAGAGTGTGCCGGCTAAGCCTTCGTCTACCCCACCGAGAAGTCCAATATCGAGTCCACCAAGTGAAGTCTCTAAGCCAACCATGCCCAGTCCTGTGTTTGATTTCAGTCGGCCTTGCAGGGCAAAGGCTGGAATAATGTAGCCCTTGGCGCGTCCTTCAAAGCCTGCTTGGGTGAGCAAGGTATCTAGGTTGCCATAGGAAGTCTCGAGGGCCACACCAAAGCTGCCCTGCCAGTCTCGACCTAGAAAGCCGCTGCTTAAAGAAATGTCTCCAACAATGGCGGGAGTCTTTGTTTGTTCGCTTTGGTTTTGTAAGTCAGTGAGAGCTTGCTCGAGTCCATCTAAGCGGGTGGTTAGGGTTTGCAAATTCGTTTCGAGATTCGTCACGTTGCCTGTGTTTTGGTTTGGAGCAGGCGCACTCGTTTGTTTTTCTTCCAAGGCTAAGAGTCCTGTTCGCACGTCTTCAATTTGTAGGGTGAGGTCGTTTAGAACTGTTTCTAAATCAGCGTCAGAGATGCTAGGGATTTGCAGGGCTAAGTCCGTGACGTTTTGCTCGAGGTCTCTTAGGGAAGTGTTGAAGGACGCTTCAAACTCTTGGAAGCTTGCGGTGTCAACAAGACCGTTCTCGAGTTGGGCTTGGACGTTGTCTAAGCTTTGTTGCAGGGTAAACAGGTCGGACTCGAGCGTGTCGACTCGGGTCGAGACTCCGACTAACTCACTCCACACGTCGGAGAGTTGTTCGGTATTCCACGAATCAAACAGTCGCGTCAGCATGAGGGCAAGTTGATAGCGTGTGACAGTATCATCCCCTCGAAATTGTCCATCGGGAAAGCCCATGATGACTCCGAGTTCGGTCATCCTTAGCACCGCACTTTCTGCCCAGTGTCCTGGGGGTACGTCGGGGAATTGGGCTTGAGTAAGTGAGACACTACAGAGCACAACCAGCAACAGTTGACGCACACCTAAACGCTTAGCGGGGGATGTCAATGGACTCATTGAACGTCACCTCTCTGCCATTGCCTTGCATTTCCACTGCCGTCCAGCGCAGGTTGGCTGTGCCAGCCACGGCACCTTTTAGCACCACAAAACCACTGTGGCTTTCACCGGGTTCGACGAGTTGACGCAGGGGGTTTTTGGTGACTCTGGCATTCAGGGTGGTGTCGTTTTGGGTCACGACTAATCTGGCACTATCCAAAGCGACCACTTGATTGCTCGAGTTGTTGAAGGTAAAGAACACGGTGCTCTCGCTACCACTCACTGACGTGGCTTGCAGAAGCTCGAGCGTGACATCTGTTTGTAAATCTTCAGACACAGTTCGGGGATTTAGGGGGTCTTCCAAACGCGGGCGGGGGCGTTCTTCTTCGATAAGGTAGGTGAAGGGGCCTTGGAAGCTTTCATCAATCACGAGGTTAAATAAGAGCTTCTTGCCACGGACATCTACGACTAGGTCGGTGTTGCCTTTGGCAAGAGATGAGCCGAGATAAAGTGCGTCCCCTGAACTCGAGGGTTCGGTGGTGAAAATGGAAGAGTCGCCTGCTTTCACTTCGCCGATGACGGTGTAGAACTGCAAGGTTGCTAGGCCGTCTGTTGGGATTCTTATTTCACCCTCGAGGGCTTGCAGTTCGCTCGCGTAATAGCGCGTGATGGCCGTTTGGGCCTGGGCTGTTGTGAGTACGACCGTAAAAAAGATTGTGTGGAATAGAATCCGATAGGTTCGTTGAATTGCCATACATTTCCTCTCTTAATGCTCTGGCCCGTAATAGGGTGTTTGAGTCTTTTCATTGGATTTCGAGGCAGATTTTTCAGTCTGGATTGTGTGGTTCTCAGCGTCGCTTTGAGCTTGGCGTTGTTGAGTTTGCAGCCGCTGTTGAATATCACGTACCGTGACACGGTCATCGCGCTCGAGCATGGTTTGCCGCGTCACACTGTCTTGCCAATGCACATCACCATATTGTCGTAAGGCAGCTAACTCATCTTTATTGATGCGACGATCAATCACCGCCACCACGTGAACGTGAGCATGATTCGTATGTGCGTTATCACCAGCATGTGCAACAGCGAACCACTCGAGTTGATGATTACGTTCTACTTTAGTCATCATTTCCCTCGTCCAATCACGCATGGCTTCAGGTGAGGTCTCTGCACCTGTGTCAGGTGATAAAACAAAGCGATAGGCTAGGTGATAACTTTCATCGCTACTAAGCGATTTAAGCTTAGTTGTAGCCTCTTTTAAGTCGTGTTGGTCTTTGTCTTTACTAAAAATTTCGCGGTCTTGTTTTTCTCCACGACTGTTCTCGCGGGTCGCTGCGTAACGCAGCTTGCCACGAAACGTACCTTTTGCCGTTTTGGCTGAAGCAGCCGTGGCCTTAACGACACTTCTCGTGCCACGAACCTTATCTGACCCTGAACTACGGTAGTTACCAAGATAAGCTCCTGATGCCTGATTCATAGCAGTCCGTCCCGCAACCTGCGACTCACATTTTGAATTTCTTCTGTCTTTTTATCGAGGCTGTTTAGGCTCGCTTCCCAGGCTCGTTTTCGTATACTCTCTACCTCTGAAACAGACGTTTCATCCTTGGAAGCAATCTCTAAAAGCAGGTTGGTGGCCGTCGCCGATTCAAGAAATGTTTTAGCCAAAAAGTAGCTTGTTTTGTTGGTGAATTCTGTAAAACGTTGGTCAATAACTTTATTGATTTCAGGAATAAGATTCACACTACCTGCTGCACTTGCACGTTGCCGCACTGCCGCTTCCAACATCTCTCGGCAGAGTACAGCAGGTGCTTTTTTCTCCACTTCAGCCCAGTAGCGTAAGTCTGCTAGAACTGTATGTGGCAAATACACCGACATTTTTACCAGGTCTTTCAATTTTGCCTCCGAACTGTCCGAGATTTATTGTCCCATACGCGCTTTCTAACGCTGGACGGTTTACAGTTTTGTGGTGAAGCGTCAAAGAAACGGTTTTAGATGTACTGTCCTAGACGCATAGTCTTGACATGAACCGTTCACGTAACCGTTCACCTCTATCCTGCCTCCTAAAACTCACCTCCTCCTTTCTTCTTCTTGTCTCAGCCATTATTTTTATACTATTATATTGGTGTAAAGTCAATGGAGGACTTATGAGCAATGTTGTTAGTAGTTACAAAACCCTAAGCCAAGAAGAAGCAGAGTTGCGGAAGAAACTTGCTGCAATTCAAAAGAAAAAACTCGAGCAGGCACAACAACTTCGCACTGAGCAAATCAGTATTCTTGGAGAAGCTGTGCTAAAAAAACTCGAGTCTGGTGCATTGGAAATAATGTTCTTCGAGTCACTCGAGCTTTCCAAAAAGCACCAGAAATTTTTTGAGGAGTTGCTGGAAAGCAGAACGCCAAAAGCTATAGTTCAGGATAAAATTGAATGACAAGAAGGATTCCTTTCCCTCTGCCCAAGCTGGAGCTAACCACCTCACAACAAGAACTTTTGAAGTGGCTTGCGTTTGCGTTAATGACCTTAGACCATGCTAACAAAATGCTCTGGCCCTTTCAGAATTCTTTATTTGTTTTAGGCAGGTTGGCGTTTCCTTTGTTTGTGTTTTTGCTCGCTTACAACCTCGAGGTTCGCAAGATTCCGCTTCAAAAGTATCTTGTACCCTTGGCCATCACTGCGCTTGTTTCACAACCCATTCTTGTCTCTAACCTCGAGTATTCCTGGTCAGTCTGGAACATCATGGCCACCCTTCTTTTAGGTGTGACTTTTGAGCCAGTGTGTACCTGGTTGCGTTCAAAAAACCTTGCGGGTTTTCTAGCTATTCCTGTTTGGTTTGTTCTAGGTCTTTTCGTGGAATATGGTCCTTCGGGTGTCTTTTTACTCCCCGTGATGCGGTGGCTTTTACGTCGTCCTTCCTTTGTTTCAGGCTCGAGTCTGCTGCTCATAGGGTTGGCGGTTAATCAGGTTTCTCCTGCCAGTTTTACGCCGTTGCTGCTCGTTCCCGTTATTTATGGTGTGTCAACGCTCGAGCTGAAGTTAGCTCGAGTTAGAAAGGTTGGGTATTGGTTTTATCCAGGGCATTTACTCGTATTAGGACTGCTCAAATGTTTCTAAGGAGATGAAGTCATAGTACCAACGGCTAAAGCGCGTTGGTACTATGACCGCTTTAATAGTTTCATTGATTAGTTACCGCTCATTCAAATACGCCACTAAACGGACGATCAGGCTTCTGGAGCAGTTTCAAAAAGAAAGTCATAAGAACTGAAGGCTTCAAAATGATGGGTACGACGTGGTGTAACTCACTTTCATGCTCGCGCCGAGCGAAGCGAAGGCAGCGGCAGCTTCACGTCCGGAAGGTTGGCTTTCTCTGCGTACCGCTCGCACTCCTGGTGCGGCAGCTTCACGCCCAGTAGACCAATTATCTTTCACAGCCACTTGAGCCCGCCTGAGGCAGAAAAAAAGCGCACCTTTCAGAGTGCGCCTCGTTAGGAAAGCAAGCGGAGATGTCAATCTTTAAACTCCGCTTGCTTGTTTGTCATCGTTAGTATTAGTAAAGGTGAAGGTCAAGCGCACGTTGAACCGCACGAAGTTGGTGTTCGAGACAATCGAAGTCGAGCAGCACGTCAGGTGTTTCGTTAAACCAGAAGCCCTGCTCTAAGAGTTGTCCTTCTTGTACAAACACGCCGTCGTTCGTGTAATAGCCACGGTGAACGTCTGCTTTATACGCCTCAAAGTTCGACCAAATTTTTGCAATGCCACTCCTCAAGTTTTGACCAACCTGTGCGTAGACAAGTCGCCCATCAGGAAGAACATATAACCCGAGTGAAACGGAAATTTCACACGCGCCAAAATACTCACTATCAACTTCATCAATAAGGACTTTGTCCGTAAAGACAGGCTCGAGTAGCTCAAGGTTGGTTTCGTCCCACATAAGCACCTCTTTCTACCAGCAGCTTCTGCTGATGCTTTTCCTCATGTCCTGGAGGTGAGCTACCCAGCCAGCAGTGT
>JBOFGY010000246.1:0-34029 GCA_051649365.1 Trueperaceae bacterium | reverse complement strand
GAGCTAACCTCGGATATTGCCTACATACGAATGCACGGACGCAACAAAGAAAAATGGTGGGAAGGTAAAGACCAATCGGAGCGGCACGATTACGAATATTCACCTGAAGAGTTAAAGCCTTGGGTGCTGCAGATTAAAGAGCGTGAAGAGGAGTTGACTCAGGTTTATATCATGCTGCAAAATACAACCAAAGGTCATGCGCTGAAAAATTTGAAGATGCTGAAGGAGTTGTTTGGAGAGGTGGGAATTGAAGTGACGTAAAAGAAATAAAGAGTTTGCTCGAGGCTGAAGAGGGAAGCTCCTGAGCCTGAACATGATGAAATTTCTCTGTATAGGCGGTGAACACTTAAATACTGACAAAGTGAAAATTTACCAATGACAGAAAATTTTTCCACCTGTACTATTGTTGTGGAACAAAATGAAAAGCGATATATCATTTTAAGGGCCGTGTATGAACACACGAATTGTTCAACTTCAGAGCAATTTTATACGATAGATGTCTTTAAAAGATTAGGTCAGTTTGAACAAGGAGAAATAGAACAGATATTAAACTATTTTGCGGATAAGGGTTACTTGAAAAAGGGTAATTTTGAATGGGGTGCAAATGAAGAGGGAAGGAATTATTTTTTGACTTCTGATGGGATTGATGCTTATGAAAATTGGCAAAATACTTTTGCTAATGCCTTGGAAGAGCTTCGTAAAATTCTAGAAAGTTTACGAAACGAGTTGCAAAAGAGCAACCAAGCAAACACAGAATTAGCTCAAATAATTAAAGAGATAAAGGAAGATGGTAATATTTCAGAAACTAAAAATAAAATTTTTAATGTTGTTCAAACAGGTGCAGCGTTAGCTCAATTATTGGATTTTTTCTCTAAAATATTTAGTCATGGTTAGCTGTATACCTCAAGCTTAAGTTGCTAAAGCTAATGAGTCGGTTAAAGCTTAAAACCCGTGATTAAACGCCTTATTTCCCTTCTCCCCATGCACCTGCATGTTAAACGAAATAATAACCCTATCCTTCTCCCCGTCATACGGCAGAGCTTTGTGATTTAACCAAGAAGGAAAGACAATGAGTCCACCTTCTTCTGGCACGACATCAAAATTACTGCGCTGCAAATAGGCATTGCCTAAATCCATATGCGCACCACCAAGTAAATTAAGTTGATGGCTGTAAAAACGTGTGATGCCGTTTTGCTTGCCGAGTACAGGGTGCGCGTCGCGTTTGGCTGCGTCGTCAATTTGCACGTAGTACACCCCCGACCACGAGCAGTTACCGTGATTGTGGATATCGTGAAAGCCGTAGTTATTTTGGATTTGAAACCAAGCACCCACCACGTTCATATTGAGACGTTGTGAGCCGAGGTGTTGCCAGACACTTTGGTTAACGCTGCTGGCAGCTTCAAACACACCCTGCGAGATAAAATTGAAAAGGTCTTTGAGTGCTCCCACATTGTTATAGCGAATCAGCAAATCATCATCGGAAGAATAGACATTGCCGTCATTATCTCCGTCTTCTTGGCGGTGGTTGTAAAAAAGTTTGACGAGTTCAGCGTTGATGGTGGCATGGTTATCCAATTTTTTTTGTAGCAAAGGTGTCGGGAAAAGAAACTGTACACTCATGCGTGGTTATCCTTCATGCGCGGTCATCCTTGTAGCGGCCCTGGGCATTCGTTAAATATTGGCTAAAAAGTCTGTTGTGAAAAAAGAGCATGACAAAAAAGATAACGATGGCGGTAATAAGACTCGCAATAAAGGAGAGAGGCAGCGCAAAAAACATCCCCGCAGCGAAGCACACATAACCAAGGTAGGCAGGAAAATCTACCGGAAAAAAATAGTCAATCAGAATCAGCGCAATGCTGGCAATGAACAGCCAAGTCATGATGGTAACGGTGGGGAGATTCGTTAGAAAGTCGGCCATAGCGCGAGTATACAAGATTTTAAGAGGCTTTATAAGCGGGATTATCAAAAATGTATTGCCCTTTACTAAACAGGGCTTTGCGCCCTTGCTTTTGGTTTAACTCGAGCCTCGCCATGATGCCTTGGGACATATTGAAAAGTTGGGCAATGTCTTCTGATGGTGTAAAGCCTGTATTCAAAAAAAGGCGGAAAGGATGAAGTCCATGCAACTTCAGTTCATTGCCTGGTGCAGTAAGGCTCAAGTTTAGATGGCGAATCTCTTGCCACGATTGTTGATAGAGAATGTTTCCATTTCCCAAGACAGTAAGACCTTCAGTCTCGAGGCGGATGTGATAGGTCGTGCCACCCTTAGAGCGTCTGCCTAAAAGAAAAATAAAGCTAAGAAAAAAGGGAACATAGGCTAAAAGCAGGAGCGAGGCATTAGGTAAAAGATGAGCCAA
Source organism: Trueperaceae bacterium (assembly GCA_051649365.1). GTDB lineage: Bacteria > Deinococcota > Deinococci > Deinococcales > Trueperaceae > CAVTAE01. The sequence goes on along the minus strand of JBOFGY010000246.1, from coordinate 31,672 downwards.
GTAGCGTTTGTAGAGAAAAACAGTGAGAGCTGTCCACAACATCAGTGTGATACCAAACAAGAGCACGAGTAAGTTATTTTGCAGGGTTGAAAGTGTTTGAAAATCGAAAGTTTCATTTTCAAATTTGTGCCAGTGGGCTTGCCATTCACGAAGGGGTTTTCGGGGAAGAGGATAATGACGGTTACGCCAACATTGCCACAACCACACACCGACGCGGTGGGAAATCCAGTAACTTATGATGCTATTTAAAACAATAAAACTGGGAAAAAGCCAAACTTGCAGGTCTTCGTTGATGGGTAATTGGAAACTAAAGGCAAGAGTGGAGAAAGCACTAAAAACAACACTCCCAAAAATAAGAGCCAAACGCCAGGAGCCTAAAAAGAAACCGATGAATGAAAAAAAGATACTAACGGTGAACAAGCTGCTCAAAAGCGTTTGGTTAGACATAAATAATAAATAAAGAATAACTATTGCTCGTGTCTTACCATTTCAAAAACTAAATGACTTAGCTCATCTTTCAAAAGTTTATCCCAAGCGGTTTTGACTGCGTTTGAGGAACCAGGGAGTGCAAAGAGCAACGCGCCTTTAGCAAGCCCACCGAGGGCTCTCGAGAGCATCGCCGCTGCCCCCACTTCTTGGTAGGACAGCATTCTAAACAGTTCGCCAAACCCAGGCATGGGTTTGAGGATGAGTAATTCTACAATCGGCACGGTATTGTCTCGTCCGGTGATGCCTGTGCCACCTGAGGTGATAACAACTTGCGCTTCACTCTCTAAAAGACGCTCGAGTGTTTCCCGAATTTGCCCTGGTTCATCTTTGACGATGGCACGCTCCACAACTTTGTGACCTGCATCAGTGAGGGCAGTCTCGAGAAACTCTCCGCTCGTGTCGTTCTCGAGCGTCCGTGTATCGCTAATCGTCAGGAGAGCCACGAGAACGCTCTCGGGTCCTGCATTTTGATGAGCCTCACGCCCAGAGGTGATAGTTGTCATGGGGTTTAGATTAGCAGATTGAGGGAACATAAGATCAGAGGCGGAAGGCAGAGGGCAGAAAGCTAGAGGGCAGAAAGCTTAAGCCCTTTTTTGGCTTTCAGCTTTCTGCCCTCTAGCGTTTAGCGTGTTTTAGAACGTGGTCAACTCTGCGCTTGGTGCTTCTTCAATAACGCCACGGGCGAACATCGAGGCCATGATGGCACCGATGAAGAGAACGAAGCTCGAGGTCACGACCAAGAACTCAGTAGCAGAACCGTCTAGACCAACCGTATAAATGAGTTCATTGGTTGGGGTAAAAATAGTGGCAGCCATACCGGTGTAGTGCATACTGCATACAGCAACACCCATCACGAGGGCAGCGGCAATCTCGAGGGCGATGAGTTTGAAGCCTCTCATGCCACGCTTTGACAATCTGCCAATTTGTACGTAAATCCAAATTGCCACTGTCGAAACAACAACAGCAATCACAATGGAAAGGGCGAAGAGTGTTGTGTCGTAACTGATGTCGGCGGGCATAATCATAGAAGCCATGCCCGTATAGTGCATACCAGCCACGCCTAAACCAGCAATGAGACCACCCAAGGCCATTTGCCATAGCGTAACTTTCGGGCGGGCAACAAAGGTAAAGGCAATGCCAGCGGCAACAACCGCAATAGCGACGGAAGCAAGTGTCAGGACGAGATTGTAGCTCATGTCCATTTCGCTTTTATAGGCATTCATGCCGATATAGTGCATTGTCCAGATGGCACCTCCTAAGCACAAGGAAGCCATGACAAGCCAAAAACTGCGGGCGGTGAAACCTCGAGCTTTTTGCAAGTTGATAGCCATCTCGAGGGAGGCAAAAGCACCGAACGAGGCGAACAGGAATGAAATAAGAACGGAAAGATAATTCCAACTACTCCAGGTAACATGTAAAGCGTGGTCATGCATAAAAAATCTCCTTCTGCGACGTAATAAATTGAACAAGCTTCACCAGGCTTGTTTACAGCAATAGTTTAGGAGTTACACCCTAACAACATTCTTACAAATTTCTTACAAGGACAGCCTTCAAGCCAAAAAGTGGTTTTTTTCATACCGACAATTGTGACGATTGTGAGGATAACCTCTAATAGAATGTGATACATCCTGTTATTCTACTTTGAACTAAAAACTAGATTCAGCGAGTTCTACGAGCAGCGCAAATTCTTGAAGGAGGAGAGAGATGTTTCCAGTAACTTTTGATTACGTTCGAGCACATTCCCCTGAAGAGTCCGTAGGTTTACTTCAGCAACACGGCTCGGACGCACGTATCTTGGCAGGTGGGCAAAGCCTCATTCCCGCCATGCGCTACCGATTGGCGCAACCTACGGTGCTAGTGGATATTAACCACATGCAAGGCATGAGTTATTTGACGCAGGACAACGGGCATTTGAGAATTGGCGCGTTGACGAGAGACACGGATATTGAATTCTCTGACATGATTCGCAAACAGTATCAACTCATGACCGACGTGGGCATGGTCGTCGCTGACCCTATCGTGCGCTTTCGTGGCACGCTGGTGGGCAGCCTCTGTCACTGTGACCCTTCCGGTGACTGGACAGCAGCAGCACTCGCGGCAAGAGCAAAAGTTGTGATTCACGGTAAAGACGGTAAGCGCACTGTCGAGATGGATGACTTTGTGGTGGGCAGTTACGAAACCGCCGTACAGGAAGGCGAAATGGCCGTCGAGGCACTGTGGCCCACGCCGAACGCACACACGGGTGCGTCCTACCAAAAAATTGAGCGCAAAGTTGGCGACTACGCCACCGCCGCCGCCGCCGTGCAAATTGAAGTGGACGCGAACGGTGTTGTAAAAGAAGCAGGCATTGCGATTACCGCAGTTTCTTACATGCCCTTGCGCGTCGTGCAGGGTGAAGCCTTGTTGCGTGGTCAGAAAGTTACCAAGGAGTTAATCCGCGCGGTAGCTGCTGAAGCCTCGAGTATCGCTGACCCCATGAGTGACGGGCGCGGTTCTGCTGAATACAAAAAACACGTTGTCGGAACCTTGGTCGGGCGCGGGATTATTCAGAGCTTAGAGCGTGTCGGTGTTACGGTTGCGTAAAAGGATATTCACCACAGAGAACACAGAGGACACAGAAAAAGATTTTGCAAAAGCAGACTCGCAAAGATTTCAACAATGTGGCTTTAGCCCATTGCAAAACGAGGACAGCAATAAACGAAGTTTTGAGCTGTAGATAAAAACCCTGATAGCTGAAAGCTGATGGCTGACAGCTTCCTCCGAAGGAGTTCAAGAATGCAAATCAATCTCAAAGTCAACGGCAAAGACCATTCCATTGACGTAGAACCACGCACCCTGTTGGTCTACGCCCTGCGTGAAAAATGTGGACTCAAGGGCGCACACATTGGTTGTGACAGCTCGAGTTGCGGTGTCTGTACGGTTGTCTTAGACGGCAAAAGTGCAGTGAAAGCCTGCACCATGTTCGCCGTACAAGCCGAAGGTCACGACATCACGACGATTGAAGGCATGGGAAGTGGTGCGAACCTGCACCCCTTACAAACGGCCTTCCACGAGCAACACGGACTGCAATGTGGTTACTGCACGCCAGGCATGATCATGGCTTCTCACGCCCTCCTGCAACACAACCCCAACCCCACAGAAGAAGAAATTCGCTTTGGTCTGTCAGGCAATTTGTGTCGTTGCACGGGCTATAACAACATCGTGAAGGCAGTGCAGCAAGCCGCCGAGACACTGGGCGCAGCGAAAGCAGCCGATTAGCTATCAGCTATCAGCCGTCAGCAAAAATAAAAGTCTTTGGCTGATAGCTGTTAGCTTCCTCTAAGGAGAAAACATGCAAAACTTTCGGGATATAAAAGTTTGGCAAAAAGGTCATCAGTTGACACTTGATGTTTACAAGCTCACTAATACTTATCCGAAATCCGAATTGTTTGCTCTAACAAGTCAAATGAGGCGAGCGGCGATGTCTGTTCCTGCAAATGTGGCTGAAGGCTGTGTCCAAAGTAGTGATGCAGGGTTTGCTAGATTTCTTTATCACTCCTTGGGTTCCGCATCTGAACTCGAGTATTACTTCGAGCTGTCAAAAGACCTGGAATTTATCAAGGTGGACACTTATGAAAGCCTTTTGAAAAATGTAACTGAAGTAAAACGAATGCTCACACCATTCATCAAGAAGCTGAAAGCCAACGAAGAGTAGCTTTCAAAACTGATAGCTGACGGCTGATAGCTGTTAGCTTCTGAACGGAGGAACAATGAGTCAGCAAGTCAACGACGGACTAACGAAAGACCTCAGTCCTGTGAAAGAATGTAAAGCCCTCGGCAAGCGGGTCAAGAGGCTCGAGGACAAACGTTTTATCCAAGGGCGCGGTAACTATTTGGATGATGTGGAATTGCCCAACATGCTTCAGATGGCAATCGTGCATAGTCCTTACGCCCACGCAAAAATTAACTCCATCAACACCGAAGAAGCAATGAAAATTCCTGGTGTGAAAGCGGTGATCACGTCCAAGGATTTAGCAGGAGTCAAGCTGGACTGGATTCCAACACTTGCCAGTGATAAGCAAATGGTCTTGGCGACTGACCGCGTGATGTATCAGTATCAGGAAGTTGCCGCAGTCTTTGCGACCACGCGCGAGATTGCTGTGGATGCGGCGCAACTTGTCGAGGTGGATTACGAACCTCTGCCTGCTGTGGTTGACCCGTTTGAAGCGATGAAAGATGAAGTGATTTTGCGTCCAGACCGTGAGAAGAAAACCAATCACATTTTTAAGTGGAACGCCGGTGACGAAAGCGCAACTGATAAAGCTCTTGCTGCTTCTGAAGTGCGGATTAAACAAAAAGCTGAGTATCAGCGTGTTCATGCGGCACCACTCGAGCCCGTCGGTATCGTTGCTGATATGAACCCTGGCACGGGCAGACTCACCACGTATTTAACGTCACAAGCACCGCACGCCCACCGCACGGTTTTATCACTCGTGTCAGGCATTCCAGAAAGTAATATCCGCGTTATTTCACCAGACATTGGTGGCGGTTTTGGTAACAAAGTTCCTGTTTATCCTGGGTATGTGTGCGCGGTGGTTGGTTCTATCGTGCTGGGTGTTCCTGTGAAGTGGGTTGCCACCCGCACTGAAAGCATGACGACAGATTCATTTGCCCGCGACTATCACATGGAAGCAGAAATCGGCGCGACGAAAGACGGTAAAGTCACCGCACTAAAAATTACGACGGTTGCTGATCACGGTGCCTTTGATGCTGCGGCTGACCCGACGAAATATCCCGCAGGATTGTTTAGCATCTGCACAGGTTCCTATGATTTCCCAAATGCCTACACCCAAGTAGATGCTTACTACACGAACAAAACACCAGGCGGTGTCGCGTACCGTTGTTCATTCCGCGTGACCGAAGCAGCCTTCATGATTGAACGCGCGATGGACGTGCTCGCTGACGAACTGAAAATGGACGCGGCTGAACTGCGCCTGAAAAACTTTATTCAGCCAGAGCAGTTCCCCTATAACTCACCGCTCGGCTGGACCTATGACAGTGGTAATTATGAACTGACCTTCAAAAAAGCCTTAGATAAAATCGGTTATCAGGATTTGCTGAAAGAGCAAGCTGAAAAACGTGCCAAGGGCGAAATCATGGGCATTGGCATCTCGACCTTTACAGAAATCGTCGGTGCTGGCCCGAGTAAAGACTTTGACATTCTCGGCATCAAAATGTTTGACGGCGCAGAGATTCGCATTCACCCCACAGGCAGTGCAATCGTCCGTGCGGGTACGAAGTCGCAAGGGCAAGGCCACGAGACGACCTGGGCGCAAATTGTCGCGGAAGAACTCGGCCTCGAGGTCGAACACATCATGGTTGAAGAAGGCGACACCGACACAGCTCCTTACGGGCTTGGCACTTATGCAAGTCGCTCGACACCCACCGCAGGTGGCGCACTCGCACTTGGCGCACGCCGCATCCGCGAGAAAGCACAGAAGATTGCAGCACACTTACTCGAGGCTTCCCCCAGCGATGTTGTTTGGGAAGATTACAAATTCCAGGTCAAAGGCGTGCCAAGTAAAAGCGTGACGATGCAACAAGTCGCCTTTGCTGCGTACACAAATCCAGCACCAGGCGTGGAGCCAGGTTTGGAAACAACGTATTACTACGACCCACCCAACCTTACCTTCCCGCACGGTGCGTACATCTGTGTTGTAGATGTTGACAAAGGTACAGGCGAAGTAAAAGTGCGCCGCTTCTTAGCGATTGACGACTGCGGCACGATTATCAACCCGATGATTGTCGAAGGGCAAGTACACGGTGGTTTAACTGAAGGCTTTGCGATTGCTTTCATGCAGGAAATTCGCTATGACTCGGAAGGCAATCACTTAAATACGAACTTGACAGATTACTTGATCCCGACTTCGCTCGAGTCTCCCAAGTGGGAAACCGACCACACCGTCACGCCATCACCGCATCACCCCATTGGCGCAAAAGGCGTAGGCGAATCACCCACAGTGGGTTCACCTGCTGCTTATGTAAACGCCGTTGTAGACGCGCTTTCGCCACACGGTGTAAGACACATCGAAATGCCCATCACACGCGAGAAGGTCTGGCGTGCCTTGCGCGACGCGGGAGTGGAAGCGTTCTAAAGGAAGCCAACAGCTATCAGCCGTCAGCTATCAGCAAAAACAAGGTTTTTAGCTGACGGCTGATAGCTGACAGCTATTCACAGAAAGGATTTGCAGTGAAATTACAATATAATGGACAGGAAAAGATTCGCGCTGACTACGACACTGTTTGGAAGTTTATCAACGACCCAAACAAAGTCAGTAAGTGCCTACCAGACACCGACAAAGTAGACATCAAGGACGATAAAAGTTTTGATGCGTTTGTAAAAGTTGGTGTGGGGCCAGTCAAAGGAAAGTTTAAGTTTAGCGTGACGCTCGTGCCACAGCCTGAAAACAAAAAGATGCTCGTGAAGTTGCGCGGTGGCGGACTCGGCACAGTGATTGATTTGGAAGCTGGCGCAGACATTAAGGAACAAGAAGACAAATCAACCATTTTAGACTGGAACGGACAAGCCGAAGTGCGCGGTCCTGCGGCGACGGTAGGCGGCAGAGTTTTGGATAACAAGGCAAAAGAACTTATCTCACATGTTTTTGCGGAAGTTGGGCGAAACCTAAACGCGACTGCATAGGTTTCAGGTTTCGGGTTCCAGGTTTCAGTAAATTCTGTTCTCTGAAACCTGGAACCTGAAACCCGACACCCTTATGATGAAGTATGCAATCTACATTGAAGCCAATACAGTGCGGTGAAGAATAATGGACGCACTAGAACGTATTTTCCAACTTCGCAGTGAAGGTAAACGCTTTGCGATTGCAACGGTTGTTTCGCGCAAGGCTCCTGTGTCGTCGCACCTTGGGGATAAGGCGATTATCCTCGAGGACGGCAGCATGGAAGGTTTTATCGGCGGTGCTTGCTCGAGAGACATCATCAAGAAGCAGGCTTTAGAAGTTTTGAACCGTGAACGCCCGAGACTTGTTCGTATCAGTCCTGACCCTTTACCTGTACAAACCACAGGCAGCCATGACGAAATTTGTGTGCCGATGACTTGCGTGAGTGAGGGTGCGGTGGATGTTTATATAGAACCACAACTCGAGAAAAAACTTCTCCTCATTGTTGGCGCGTCACCGATTGCGATTGCTCTGGCCAAGCAAGGAAAAATGCAAAGCTACGACGTGACGATGGTCTGCGAAGATAACGAACGTGCCACGCTTGCCTTTGGGTTAGAAGGCTTGCAAGTTAATCTTATTGATGTCAAAGAACTTTCTGTGTGGATCGAGCAATTATCAACTGTGAAAAAGAGTTTGCTCGAGGCTGTGGTTGCTTCGATGGGTCACTATGACGAAGAAACCCTGACACAACTTGCAAAAATAAAACCCCGTTATTTGGGTTTGGTGGCAAGTCGCAAACGTGGCAACACGGTGATGGAGTTTGTAAAAGATTCAGTTTCAAAAGAAGATTTGGAAAGAGTGCGTAATCCAGCAGGTTTAGACATTTCTGCAAAAACACCCAATGAAGTTGCGGTCTCGATTCTTGCCGAAATGATTCAACTACGCCGCATGGTCGCTTCTAAGAGTGTGATAGAGGAACTCGAGACCTTGCCCATGCTTCAGAAACAGGAGTCTATAGACCCCGTTTGCGGCATGACGGTAGATGTCGCAACAGCCAAACACAGCTACGAATTAGAAGGCGCAATGTACTATTTCTGTTGCCCACATTGCCGCAAGCGATTTGTAGATAACCCGCAGAAGTATCTTGTTACAACAACATAAGTTAAAATTTCTTTTGGGTTGTAGTTGAGATAAGCCGTCAGCCGTCAGCTATCAGCCATCAGTAAAAACAAAAAAGCTGATAGCTGACGGCTGATAGCTGAGAGCTTATGACCTTAAACGACATCAAACAATCCTTCGAGAAAAACAATTACATTGCTGATGACAAACTGGCTACGGCGTTGCAGCTCGTGATGGCTTTGCAAAAACCTTTGCTTGTTGAAGGCCCAGCAGGTGTTGGTAAAACAGCTTGCGCCAAAGTTCTTGCTGATGTCCTCGAGACTCAACTTATCCGCTTGCAGTGCTATGAAGGGTTAGATACTTCAACAGCTCTCTACGAATGGAATTATCCCAAACAAATGCTGCACATTCGCCTCACTGAAAATGTCGGTGAGAGTGTCGCCCAGCGTGAAGCGGAGATTTTTAGTGAGCCGTTTTTGTTGCGTCGCCCGTTACTCGAGGCTATCAGTAGCGTAGATAAACCACCTGTTTTGCTCATTGATGAAGTGGACAGGGCAGACGAAGAATTTGAAGCATTTTTGCTCGAGCTTCTTGGTGAATTTCAAGTCACGATTCCCGAACTCGGCACGATTAAGGCAAAACACAAACCGCTCGTTATCCTTACCTCCAACCGCATCCGCGAACTTTCTGACGCACTGCGTCGTCGCTGTTTATATCTCTGGCAGAGTTACCCGAGTTTTGATAAAGAAGTAGCAATTCTTAAAACCAAGCTACCAGATATAAGCGGCAAACTTTCGGCGCAGATTTGCCAAACTATGATTAAGCTGCGCGAACTTCATTTCAACAAAGTACCAGGTGTAGCGGAAAGTCTGGATTGGGCTGCGGCACTGGTTGCACTGCACAAGGGTGAACTTGATATGCGGATTGTGGATGAGACCTTGGGCTGTATTCTTAAAGATCGTGAAGACTGGGAGATGTTCGCGCATCACCGTGATGAAGTGGCGATGGCACTTAGTGAGGCGATTTCGTCTTAGAACTGTGTAATACTAAACTATTATGAGTGCAATTGAGAGATTATCTCTAAAACAATTCACTGCCTTTGAAGAGGCAGATTTTGATTTTTCGCCAGGTATTAATGTGTTTATTGGTACAAATGGCACAGGCAAAACGCATATTTTGAAGATTCTTTACAGTATTCTTAAAACCTTTGAAAGACCTCAAGAAAAGACGGAAAGTGAATTCTTGTTGGCTGATAAACTAAAGGGTGTTTTTAGACCAGATACGCTTGGGCGACTAAGGCGGCGTAGCGTAGGCCAAGGTAGAGCTCAGATTAGTCTCGAGTACGACAAAAAGCAAATTGATCTCGTGATTACATCGCAAGATCGCCTCGAGTTAAAGGGTAAATTGCGGTTGCACCCAGAACCCTCTCTTTACATACCTCCACATGAATGGCTAGCTGTATCAGAAGGATTTGCTGCCCTTTATCAGAATAGAGAACTTGCTTTTGATGAAACCTATTTTGATCTTAGTTTAGCCTTGGACGCTCCCTTAGTTAGAGGACCTAAACTTGACGAAATTCAGGCATTATTGCGGCCTATGCAAAAAGCTCTTGGTGCAAAGGTCGAGAAAAAAAATGGCAGATTCTACCTTCGCACTTCAGAGGCGACTCTCGAGGCTCACTTGGCTTCAGAGGGTTTCAGGAAGTTGGCGGGTCTCGTTTATCTTATTAACAATGGTTCTTTGAGTAAAAATAGCATCCTTTTTTGGGATGAACCTGAAGCTAATTTGAATCCAAAGATGATTATGCGTGTCGTAGAACTTCTAAAAACATTGATGGGCGCAGGCGTTCAGATTTTTCTCGCAACGCATGACTATTTACTTAGCCAAGAGCTTTCCTTACTGAGTGAATATGATGCGAAAGAGAAAATTAAGTTTTTTTCATTTGATAAATCCAAACAAACTTCAGGTGTGGTTGTAGAGCAAGGTCGCATACTTGCTGAAATTTCAAATAATCCTATCCTTACTGAATTTGCTGCACATTATGACCGTGAATTGAAACTAATGGACGCTGAGGTAAGCAAGTGATTTTTGAAGAGGGTTATTTGCACTTTGAATTTGATGACGGGCATTGGCAGATTCTAAAGTTTGACAAAGATGTTGACTATGAGAAGATGATGCAAGCTCTTTCTTCCACGAAAGCCGTTGACTTTGTTGGTATTTTAGAGAAAAACTGTTATTTCATAGAGGTTAAAGATTTTCGAGGTTACACCACTAACAACAAACAGCGTTTGCTTACGGATAATTTGGCTGTAGAAGTTGGTCAAAAAGTTAAAGACTCTATTGCTTGTATTTTGGGTTCTTGTAGAATGTCTTCGCAATCTGAACGTTGGCAAGTCTTTGTACAGGCTCTTCTCAAAAAAGATATTAAAGTAATTTTGTGGCTCGAGCATGATCTGCATCAAAAAGCTATTGATCGTAACAAAGCTCGAGCAAGTGTTGAAGGTAATGTTCTTAAAACAAAACTACGGTGGTTGACAACGAAAGTTGCAGTTATTGATAAAAAGACAAGTAATCTTCCGCATCTTAAAGTGACCAACCTTCCAAAAATCAAATGAATTTTGCCTTATGTCAGATTTTTCTACCGCCTACGACACTAAATTTACCTACCGCGACCTGAATCGTAACGTCTTGGATTTCTGCGCTCTCTTGCGATTGCAAGGGTTTACTGTTGGCCCCGAAGAAACCCAAGATGTACTACGCGCTTTGAACGCTGTTGACATCGGTAACTACAAACAATTTCGTGACGCGCTGTGTTTGGTGCTGTGTAGCTCTCAGGAACAAGAAAAACTCTTTGACATTATTTTCCGTGCCTATTTTCTTTTGACACCCAATAAAGAAGTGCCGCCAGAAGCGCAGGCACTTTCCGATGCTGGCAAAGACGACGAAGAAAAAGAGGAAGCACCGCAAAAAAGCAAATCCCAAAAAGAACGCCCACCCCAAGAAGAAACTTCAGAAGGCTCGAGTCTTGGTGAAATAGAAGCCAGTAGTGATGAAGATAATAGCAATGCGGGCGCAGTGATTCAAACTTATTTCAGTCCGTTCTCGAGCAAGCTCGAGGCTCCCGTCAGTATTTCTCAAGAAGGTGCAGAGGAGATGCTCGAGGCGGCGCGTGAACTCGTCAACCGTGTGCGGTTGGGGCGCAGTCGTCGCTGGAAAGCAATGACGCACGGCAAGCGTTACAACTTTCGCAGAACCTTACGGAAAAGTTTGCAGACGGGTGGTGAGGCGATAAAACCAGCCTGGCTCGGTCATCCGTTACGCAAGCCGAGTTTTGTTTTACTCCTGGATGGCAGTCGCTCGATGGCGGGTTACAGTGACAGGCTTTTGCAGTTTGCCCACGCGCTGAGTCAACGCTCGAGTCGCGTCGAGGTATTTTTATTTTCCACCGAACTTAAACGAGTGAGCGCGTCGTTGCGCCGCGCCAAACGTCAATCACCCAGGCTGAACGATCTCGGTGAAGCCTGGGGCGGCGGCACGCGCATAGGGGCGTGTTTACATGCGTTTACGCAGCGGTACGGCACAGGTCTGCTTGACCGTGACACGGTGGTTATCATCGCTAGCGACGGTTTAGACACAGGTGAATTAGGGCCGCTAGAAGTCGCCATGCGCGAACTCCACCGCCGCGCTGCGTCAGTGGTCTGGCTTAACCCGCTTCTGAGTACAAAGGGTTACGAGCCGAGTGCAGGTGGTATGAAGACTGCGCTGCCTTTTGTAGACACCTTTGCAACCGCAGAAGATGCAGCGTCGTTTGCGGAGTTGGCAAGGGGAATTCGCTTGAGGCGTTGAGGAAGGAGTTTTTCGTTCTTCGTTTTTCGTGATTCGTAAAACCTAAAAACAAATCACAACTGCTAAAAATGAATAACCCGCTACCAAACTGCAAGTAGAACAACGTTTCATAAAATAAACTCGGCGTAGAATAGGCTTAATTAAAAACCCTGATAGCTGACGGCTGAGAGCTGACAGCTTCTTTTGAGGTCTCTATGCGCGACGAAGAACGTCAACTTTTACAAGCCATCCAGGATGCCAAAGCATCAGGGCGCAAAGCTGCCATTGCTACTGTCGTGCGCGTGGTGGGTTCTGCTTATCGCCGCGAAGGTACGAAGATGCTCATTGACGCAGACGGTGGGCAAGTTTGCATGATTTCTGGTGGTTGCCTCGAGCAGGAAGTGGGCGAAGTCGCCAAGCAGGTTATGGAAAGCGGTCAAGGTGTCGTCAAATTCTTTGACCTGGATGAAGAAGTGGTTTGGGGTTTGGGGCTTGGCTGTGGTGGGGCGGTGGATGTGTATATTGAACCGCTTGATGTTGGGGCGGAGTTTAAGCAGTGGCTAGAGATTGTGCAAGCACAAAAAGCTGGTGCCCTCGCTACGATTTTGAATGTCAAAGAAGGCTCGAGTTTTCAAAAAGCCTCACGCTTATTCATCTCTGACGACGACGCTGTTACTGGAAAACAAAGTGTGTCAGGAAATCTCGGACATGAAGACTTGAATCAACAGGTTTTGCAACGCGCCAAAGAAAAAATGTCACAGCTTTATCCGCGTTCGGAGACACGTACTTACAAAGCAAATGATGAAGCCATTGAAGTCTTCTTAGATGTAAATGTGCCGCCACCTGAACTGGCAATTTTTGGCGCAGGTCATGACGCGATTCCGGTGGCAAGTTATGCAAGTAAATTAGGATTTCGTGTAACCGTGATAGACGCACGTCATGCCTTTGTGACGAGTGAACGGTTTCCAAATGCCACACTCGTTCGTACGCATCCATCAGGCTTTGCTGAAAAAATTTCGCTTTCGCCACGCACCTATGTCGTGTTGATGAATCACCACCTCGAGCGCGATAAAGAATCACTCGCCTTCGCAGTGAACGCAAATGTTCCTTACATTGGTGTGCTGGGGCCGCGTTCGCGTTTTGAGCGGATGACAAAAGCGCTGGAAGACGAGGGCAGACCTTTAAGCGAAAAAGATTTTGCAAACATCCGTAATCCGATTGGTGTAGATATTGGTGCGGATACACCTGATGAAATTGCCGTAAGCATTATGTCTGAACTGATTGCGATTCGTGGTGATTATAAAGCTGGATTTTTGAATGATAGAAAAGGCCGCATTCACGCAGGACTCGAGACAGTGTAATTACTCGAGCCATACCTTGGCATCTTTTGGAAAAGCTAACGGCGCAATGGGCTTATCAAAACTAACGTTTGTGATGCTTTTATATTTGCCCCGTGAAGGTTCGCGGTGGACGACCCAGCATTGTTCTTTCATATTTATTACCCAGTAATCTTGAATGCCAGCCTTCGCATATTTGGGAGCTTTTTTATTGATGTCTAGGTCATAGCTCGTGTTGGCAATCTCAATCACGAGCAGTGCATCTTGAGGTGTGGGCCGTTTTTTTCGGTAGTCACGCCGTTTGAGAAGCATGACATCAGGGTGCGGTAACCAATCGGAATCACCAATATCTAAAGCATTTTGACTGCGAACCCTGGCGCGTCTTCCGAACACTTCCACAAAACGCTCGTGCAACTCATCAATGTAGTATTCATGGGCTGGATTAGCTGGGCTCATATCATAAATTAAACCGTCCAGCAATTCTACCTTTTGATCGGCAAAAACACCAGCTTCTGCCATCAGTGCAAAATCATCAGTGGTAAAGGTGTGGTGCTTCAACATGTCTATAGTTTAGCGCACGAAATTTAGTTGCGTTGTGAGTTGCTTATAGCGTTTTATTCTTTGATGACACGCTCCACCGCTCTTGCTCCGCGTCTACCAAATCTTCTGGCAAGTTCTAACTCAGACAATACGAGTGCTGTCGGTCTTCCGTGTGGACATGCCCAGGGTGTTTCACATTGCCGCAACGCATTGAGCAACGTTTGTGCGTCTGCTTTGGATAAACGGTGACCTGCTTTAATTGCTGGTAAACATGCCAGTCTGCCCAAAACAGCGCGCCAGGCTTCGTCTAAGCTGGCTTTGCCAAGTGTGCCTTTCACGACATCCGCAGTCAATGTAGGGAAGCCCACCAAAAACGCAGGTACCCGCCGCACCCGCCAGCGACCAGCACCAAAGGGCTCGAGTTCCAGCCCTAGCTCTGCTAAATTTTCTTTGCGCTCCATATAACTTTGCATTTCTTCCTGGGATAACGGCACGATTTCTGGATGGTCTAGCTCGAGTGCGGGTTCTTCTTTGAATTTTCTCGAGAGTTCTTCAAACAAAATGCGCTCGTGTGCAGCGTGTTGGTCAATAACCCAGAGTTGTCCGTCAGCTTCCGCCAGAAGATAAAGCTCGTGGTACACACCGATATGTTTGAGCGCAGGAAACGCATGGCGCGGCGCGGCGTTTACACCGTCCATCGCGTGAAGTTCGGGCAGGGGTAAGGTGAGTGATTGCGAAGACAGAGTTTGCTCGAGTGCAGCCTGTAAAAAATTCGCAACTGTTTTCTCGTCAAAAAATCTCACACGACTTTTATCGGGTGCGGTATTGACCAAAACGTGTTCGGGGTTCAGGCTGATGTTGATAATGCCCACAGGAAAATGATTGGTGGGTAAAAGTTCTTTGTATGCCTTGTTAAAAACTTTTAGCAGGTCATCCGTCCACTGTACAGGGCGACCATTGACCGCGAGAAAAAGCCTGTCCCGTTTTAAGCGTGTGAGTTCGGGGCGAGAGATTAAACCCTGAATGCCAATATCTTGTTGCAGAGCCTCGAGCCCCAGCAAACGATTTGCCGTCACTGCTCCCCAAATAAATTTTGCAGCATCCGAAAAACCTCCGCCTGCATAGTGCCACTTCGTTTCGTCATCAATGATTAAACGAATAGCAAGTTGCGGATAATGCAAAACATAACGCGACAACAGTGCAAGGCAAGCCTGCGTCTCAACCTGTGATGTTCCCAGTGCGCGTTTGCGCGCAGGCAGTGTGTCAAAAAGATGTGTGACAACAACCGTCGTGCCTGTGGGTGCTGGATGTTCCTTGATGTCGCTGCTGTCACCTTGTGCGCTTAGTGTTGCACCGCCAAGCTCGTGCGCTTGCCGACTGGTGATAGCGAGTTTTGCGGATTGGCGAACCGCATACAGCCCTTCACCCCGAAAGCCGAGTGTATTGATGGACTCGAGCTTTTCCAACTTCGAGGTTGCGTGATGTTCGGTTGCAAACGGTAAATCTTCTTTGGAAATACCTTGCCCATTATCTGTAACGCGCAACAGCGTTTTACCACCCTCGCGCAGTTCTATCTCGAGCCGTGTAGCGTGTGCGTCGAGGGCATTCTCGAGGAGTTCTTTCAAAATATCCACAGGTGCGTTCACGACTTCGCCAGCAGCGATTTCGCGGATGAGTTCGGGGGATAATCTGCGAATCATAAGGGTTTACCCGTCCAGCGTTGGGGGTTGGTTTGGATGTAGTCACGAATGGCGTTTAACTCTTCGTCATCACGGATAACGCGGTCATGAAAACCCGTTTGCCACACGGTTCGCCCTGATGTTTTGTGCAGAATATTGATACGTTTTGCCGACAACGATTTGAAAAATCGCATAACATCCGATAACCCATCATTTTGATCATCCACCGTAGGGGTGGGTCTCTTGTTGTTATTTGATGTTGGTAACGTTCGTGGGTTATTTGCAAAATATTCGAGACCCACCCGTTGCGTGTTATTTGTCGTGAATTCGTTTTGTGTTGATGAAATGATTTTGTCGTGATATGGGATGGTGTTTTCAGATGTGTTGCTTGCGGGTTGGGTGGGTCTCGAATCATCTTTGATTTCACCAGTATGCACAATGGGTTTTTGCGGTAGTGCGAGACCCACCCCTACGGTTTGTGATTTGCCATCATGCGTTGTTGATGTTTGTAATGGTGCGAGACCCACCCTTACGGGATTTGATATTTGAATGATGCCGTGAATGTGGTCGGGCATGATAATAAATTCATCCAAAATGACATTGTATTGTTTGGCTAAACTTTGCCAAACACCTTGGACAATTTTCCCTGCGTCATTTAACAGCATCGTTTCGTTCACAATTTCACCAAACATAGGCGTTCGCTCTCTCAACACAACCGTCACGAAGTACAATCCTGCTTGGCTATAATCATACCCTTGCAAACGCAGGCTATTACGTCGTCTTCTTGTCATGGCGGGTTAAGCCCCTGGCTTTTTCCTGCAACTGGTTTAACAAATTGAGAGCCTCGAGCGGCGACAAACGACTCACATCTTTAGACAGCAAAGTATCAATCACCTCTTTCGCGCTGTCATTTTTACTCGCTTCCAGGCTTGCAAAGACGCTGCTGGCACGCTCTAAGACTTTGGCGGGAATGCCCGCGAGTTTGGCGACCTCGAGCCCGTAAGCCTTACTTGCTGGGCCAGGTAAAACCTGATGATAAAAGATAAGCCCGCCTGCTTCTTCTTTGGCTGCGACGTGATGATTTCTGGCACCCGAGAGCCCACTTGCTAAGGTTGTTAATTCAAAATAATGCGTTGCAAAAAGTGTAAATGCCTTAACCTTATCGTGTAAATATTCTGATGCAGCCCAGGCAAGCGCAAGTCCATCATAGGTGCTCGTGCCACGTCCGATTTCGTCAAGTAGAATCAGGCTTTGCGGTGTTGCATTTTGCAAAATCCTGGCGAGTTCACTCATCTCGACCATAAAGGTGCTACGTCCACCTGCAATATCATCGGCTGCGCCAATGCGCGTAAAGATGCGGTCAAAAAGTGGCAGTGTGGCCTGTTCGGCAGGAACAAAGGAACCAATTTGTGCGAGCAGAGAAATAAGTGCAGTTTGGCGCAAGTAGGTTGACTTTCCGCTCATGTTGGGGCCCGTCAAAATAATAAGATGATTTTGCCCTGAAAGCTCTGCGTCGTTGGCGATAAAGCGGTGATATTCTTCAACCACAGGATGACGACCCGAGTGAATCACCAGAGTTTTATCGCTTGTAAACATCGGGCGGCAGTAGTGACGTTTGGCAGCGACTTCTGCGAGTGACGTATAAACATCAAGCTCTGCCAATACACATGCGACATCACGAATCAGTTGCGATTTGGGTGTGAGTCCTGCGCGCAGTTCGTCGAAGACGTTGTACTCGCGGCGTTTGGCGGCATCTTCGGCTCTTAAAATTTCGCGTTCTTTATCGCGGATGTCTGGGCGTGAATAACGTTGCCTGTCTTTGAGCGTTTGGATGGCGCGGTAATCTTTGGGAACTTGTTCGTAGTACGGGCGTGTGACCTCGAGATAGTAGCCAAACACGCCGTTAAAGCCCACTTTGAGTGTGGGAATTTTTGTTGTTTCGCGTTCGCGTAGCTCGAGTTCTGCGAGCCAACTTCGTCCTTCTTCCGCAGCGCGGCGCAGTTCGTCCAGATTGCTATCAAAGCCATCCCGGATTAAACCACCATCGGTAATTTTTATAGGTGGTTCTTCGACAATCGCTGCTTCAATCAGTGAATGTGCCTCACTCAAATCAGGCAGGCGACCTGAGAACGATTGCAGTGCATGTTCTTCGCGGCCCTCGAGCAAGCGAACAATGTCAGGTAGAAGTGCAAGACTTCGTGCGAGTGCTGTTAAATCTCTGGCACTCGTGCGCCCAGCCGCCAGGCGCGTGGCGAGTCTTTCTAAATCGTGCATTTTGAAAAGTGCCTTGCGAACATCCTGACGTAACACGCTGTCATGAACGAATGCCTCAACTGCTTCTAAACGACCTTCAATGAGACTCTGGTCTAACAACGGATGACGCAGCCATGCCTTTAGTAACCTGCGCCCTGGTGCGGTGCGCGTTTCGTCTAAAATGCTAAAGAGCGTTTTGCCTGTATTCATCGGTGTGTCAAAGACCTCGAGCGTCGTCAGGGCAATCTCGTCTAAGTGCATGTACGCACCAGCGTCATACACATTGAATGACGTGACTTGCGGTAGTAGCCCGCGCTGGGTCTCGAGCGCATAGGCCAAGACTGCACTCGCAGAGCGCAACACAGCTTCACTCGTAAACGGTAAAGAACCAAGTTGATTTACCAAGGTGTCTCGAGCCGAGTCATCAAAACTTTTCTGGGTGAACATCACAGGAAAACGCCCGCTAAAGGACTCTCTGAAATTCGTCTGCTCGTAAAGCTCAGGTGCGAGTAAAACTTCGGCAGGGCGGTAGCGTTGCAGTTCGTCGTAGAGGCTTGACTTGTTATAAAGATGCGTGCCGCGAAATTCGCCTGTTGACACGTCGAGTAAAGCAAGTCCGTAACCATCGCCAGTCGCAACCGCAGCAAGATAATTTGCGTCGGCGGGCAAAAGTTTTTCGTCGGTTACGGTGCCTGGCGTGATGAGCTGGGTTACATCACGTTTGACAAGACCATCTGCCTCGAGTGGGTTTTCCACCTGGTCTGCAACAGCAACACGCACGCCCAGCTTCAAAAGTTTTTCTATATAGGTGTCTGCGCTGCGAATGGGAATGCCTGACATCGGAGTAATGAAGTTATTGCTTGTTTTTTGCGTTAAATAAATGCCCATCAAGCGCGAAAGTTTTTCTGCGTTTTCGCCAAAGCATTCGTAGAAATCACCGACTTGAAACAAGACTAAATAGTCAGGATAGTGTTCAATCAGTTCAACATATTGTTGGAGCAAAGGGGGGAGTGGACCTTTGCCTTCACCTTTAAGTGTCATAGAAAAGTCATGATACCTGCGTAGGTTTCAAAAGAGACGTTTAGGGGCTACTTACTTTTTATTTTTAGGGCTGAGGGTGTGGCTAATCTTCCTTTGAAGGATTGCGACCAATGACTAAATATTGCTCGATTTCGCATACGGCACCACTTACAGGTTCAGAAATATCGGAAAGCCAGTGAACAGCATGTGGGGCGATTTGTTCTGGCTTTAGTAATGAGCCTGAAGGAGCGAAGGTTGGTGATACATGTTTGTACCAATCTTAGGCTTGACCGTCTTTTATCTTTAGCTTAATTTCGTTTTCGGTGATTGTCCAGCCTAGATTGAGTTGGTTGACGCGGATGTGTTCTCTCGAGTATGCATCGGCGAGGTTGCGCGTCATGGTCATCATAGCACCTTTGGACATCGCGTAGGCCAACAGTCTGGGTTCACCACAGTAAGCATTAAGTGAACCAATATTAAGTACCACCCCTTTGCCTTGCCTGCGAAAATGGGCGAGAGCAGCACGAGTAAAGAGCAAGGCCGAGCGCACGTTAATCGCCATGATGGAATCAAAAAAATTTGCATCAGTCTCACTGAGGTCTGCTCGAGTAATAAGAGCTGCGTTGTTGACAAGTCCATCAATACGCCCGAAGGTGTTGACGGTTTTGTGAAGGAGCGCATCTGCACTTTCGGGTTTTGCTAAATCTGCACTGATATAAGGTTGACTAAGTTTTTGTGCAGTTGTTTTTGTTTCGTTTTCTTCAAGTCCATGAAGTATGACCTTAGCACCTTCGCGGATGCAGGCTTCGGCGATAGCTTTGCCTATTTCGCTTTGCCCTGTATGCCTTTAGCTCTCATCAACCGAGCCACACGATTTTCACTCACGCTGTAACCTGCTCCCCGCAGGTCTTTATGGATACGCGGTGAGCCGTAAGTACAACGGCTGCCACAGTGAACCATCAGAATGTGCTCTGTGAGCTTTTCGTTCTCTTGGCTTCGTTAGGACGCTTCAGCCAGTGGTCAAAGCCACTCACAGCAACCTCCAGCACCTTGCTACATCAGAACAACAGCCCATTGATGACGATGCTCCTTCATAAAGGCGTATCTCATTTGCTTTCCTTGGCAAAAAAGCCTACCGCTTTTTTTAAGATGTCACGCTTTTGTCTGACTAGCTCGCGTTCCTTTTTCAAGCGACGGTTCTCTTCTTGCTCTGGCGTTCAAGCTACGTTGCCCTGCCCTGGAAACGCCAACACCCCTTGTGCTTTGGCTGCTTTTTGCCAGGCATAAAGACTATGGCTCGACCCACCCAAATCTTTGGTAACTTTCAGCACACTTGACCCTGATTGCTCTGTCAGCCGCACCGCTTCTCGTTTGAATTCTGCTGTGTAGGTCTTTCGTTTATTCATAAGGGCCTCCATTGTCGCATGGAGTTACTTAACTCTGGCTCCAGTTTTTCGGGGGAAGATCACTTGCTTCTAGATTAGGTGACATTTTGCACCTCGCTGAAAGTTTATCTGGCGGACGAGATAAGTCCTACACGATTCTTAGGGTTGAGTTCATTAACTCGCATCCCCAAATTTGGTATCCAGGTGATAGAAAACATATCATCATACAGTTGGGTTCAGAGTGCCTAAATAATTTACCACAAGCGTGTTATCAACTTGCTTATGAGTGTATACACCTTCTCTCGCCAATAGGTAAACGCGGTGCGAATAATTTAGAAGAAGGATTAGCAACACATTTTTCTCAATTATACGTTCGAGAAAAGTTCGGCTCTATCTTTAATTCTACCTTAGAAAGCTACACGAATGCTCAGAGGTATATCCAAGGATTGCTAGCTCACGACCTTAACGCAATTAAGAATTTGCGCTCGAGACAGCCAACCATTTCTCTAATCGATGCTGTTTTGATAAATGAGGTGTATCCTGATTTTGGAAATGTCCATGCTTTGCAACTTGCCAGTACCTTTATTAGAGAAGGAGTAACCTAGTTTAGCTGCCATGAATCTTGTGCCCAGTCAAGGTAAATTCTAGTTATGTACTTTGCAGCTTTTGTAGGGAACATTTCTCGAGTAAAATTAATTCATGATTTTACCCCGCCGTAAAACAGTCACATCTTGGATTGGCAACGTCCCCGTGGGCTCCGATCACCCCGTCATGGTGCAGTCCATGACCAACACAGACACTGCTGATGCCAAAGGAACCGCCGAACAAACTGCTCAACTTGCCAAAGCAGGTAGTGAAGTCGTGCGTATTACCGTCAATAATAAAGAAGCTGCAAAGGCTGTTCCCGAAATTAAACAGCGCATTGCTGCTATGGGTTACCCCGTGCCGCTTGTAGGAGACTTTCACTTTAATGGTCACATCTTGCTACGCGAATTTCCCGAGGCGGCGGCGGCACTGGATAAGTACCGCATTAATCCTGGCAATGTAGGTGCAGGAAAGCAGCACGACAAAAACTTTCTGACAATGATTGACGTGGCGAAGGAATACAACAAGCCTGTTCGCATTGGGGTGAATTGGGGTTCGCTTGACCAACAACTCTTAACAAAACTGATGGACGAAAATGCCAACTCGAGTGAACCAAAAGAAGCAAGGGACGTTTTAATTGAGGCGATGTTGCAATCTGCTTTACTTTCTGCTGAACTGGCCGAGGCGCACGGCTTAGGCCACGACAAAATCATTATCAGTTGTAAAGTCTCGAATGCCAGGGACTTATGGGATGTTTACAGACTTCTGGCCGAGCGGTGTGATTATCCCTTGCATCTTGGTTTAACTGAAGCGGGTATGGGAGTTAAAGGTGCTGTGGCGAGTACCGCAGGGCTTTCTCCGCTCTTAGCAGAAGGTATCGGGGATACGATTCGCGTATCACTCACGCCAGACCCAGGCGCACCCCGTGAACGTGAAGTTGAAATCGCACAGGAGATTTTGCAGGCACTTGGTCTACGAAACTTTGCTCCTGCGGTTACAGCTTGCCCTGGTTGCGGACGAACGACTTCGACTTTATTTCAAGAAATGGCCAGAGATATTCAGGCGTATCTCAAAGCACAAATGCCTCAATGGAAAGAGCAGTATCCAGGTGTAGAAAACTTGAAAGTCGCGGTAATGGGTTGTGTGGTGAATGGCCCAGGTGAGTCTAAGCATGCGGATATTGGTATCTCGCTTCCTGGTACAGGCGAAGACCCGAAGGCTCCTGTTTACCGTGACGGTGAATATATAAAAACCTTACAAGGTCCAACAATAGTTACGGACTTTAATAGAATGCTGGATGACTACATTCAAGCACGTTATAGTCAACGTTAATTGCCTAGATAGTTCATTTGTAAAATCTATCCCTTACACTTTTGGGGCTTGTTCCAAAGTATCAAAATACCTTTTGCTTATAGGTATGGACGGTTTTGGGTATACGCTTACCAACTTTAAGTATGTTGCGTGATACCTTGATTACACTTACATGAGGTGCGGGGTGAACGAATGACAATAGACGAAGCAATTAACTATTGCACGAGATTGACAAAAGACCATAGCAGCACCTTTTATCTTGGTTCACGTTTATTCGCGCCGCCAGAGCGCAAGGCAGTTTCGGTTGTTTACGCCGTTTGTCGCAGTGGTGATGATGCGGTAGACGAAGCTCCCAATTACAATTTGGCGTTTGATAACTTGCGTTTGTGGTGGGAAAACGTTGACCGTGCTTACTCAGGTCAGCCAAGAACCACACATCCCCTCGAGCTAGCCCTAACTTGGGTACTCGAAAATTATGATGTTCCCAAACAAGCTTTTGAAGAGCTGTACTTAGGTTTAGACTCTGACCTTCGCCCCGTACCCTACGAAACAATGGACGACCTCATGTTGTATTGCCGCCGTGTAGCAGGGGTGGTGGGTTGGCTCATTGCGCCTGTCGCAGGTTACCGTGGTGGTCAAGAGACGCTCGAGTATGCCCTCGCCCTCGGCCAAGCAATGCAACTCACAAATATTCTGCGTGATGTCGGCGAAGATTTTGAGAAGGGTCGTTGTTATTTGCCCAAAGAACTTCTCGAGAAGCACAGTGTCAACGTGAGTGATTTGCGTTCAGGGTTGGTCCATCAGAATTATATTACACTCCTTGAAGAACTTGCCAACCTTACACGCCAGCTTTACCGTCAAGGCTGGCGTGGTATTCCACGCTTAAAAGGTGCAGGGAAAACGGCAGTTGGTGTAGCTGCGCTAAGTTATGAAAGCATTTTGACCAAACTGCGTCAGAACAATTACGACAACCTAACAAAGCGTGCCCACTTAAAAACACTCGAGCGCATTGCGCTTATTCCCAAAGCAGTTTATTCCGTTTATGGTGGCACGTACTGACGTATAGACGAAAGACGATAGAAAAATCACTAACTATTGTCCATTGACTATTGTCCATTGACAGTTCTACGATACGCACGTGGCAACAGATTTTGATGTAATTATTATTGGTGCAGGACACAACGCACTCATTACAGGTGCATATGTAGCGCAAGCGGGCTACAGGGTGGGTGTGTTTGAACGCCGCGATATTGTGGGTGGCGCGGTTTCGACCAAAGAAATCGTGCCGGGGTATCAGTTTGATTTTGGTGGCAGCGCACATATTCTGATTCGCCTTACGCCCATTGTGCAGGAATTGCAATTAGAAAAATACGGGCTCGACTACATAGACATAGACCCACTTTTTTATGCACCATTCCAAGACGGTGATAATGTTTTTTTCTATCGCAATGAAGCCAAAACAATAGACGAACTCGAGCGCAAATTTCCAGGTGAGGGTGAAGCCTACGGCAGATTCTTAAATGACTGGCGACCTTTTGCAAGAGTCGTCAAAGATTTGTTTCTCAGCGTACCAAGTCCATTGAATGTTGGTAAAAAAATGATGTTCGGCAAAGCCTTTCGTGGTGACTGGAAAAAAATGTTGCCGATGGTCTTGCGCCCTTACGGTGATGTGGTAGACGAGTATTTCAAAGAAGAAAAAATTAAGGCTCCCCTTGCGTGGATGGCCGCGCAATCCGGCCCACCACCGACTGAACCCATGACAGGCCCATTTTTACTGTGGCACCCGCTCTATCATGAAGGCGGCATGGCGCGGCCACGTGGCGGCTCAGGGATGCTCACACAGGCTTTGCAAAAACACATTGAAGCGCATGGTGGAAAAGTGTTTGTCAGTGCACCGATTGCAGAGATTTTAGTCGAAGGTGGAAAAGCAACAGGCGTTAAAGTTGCAGGGTCTGGGGGACAAGGTACAGGGTTCGGTGATATCACTGCACCCCGCAGCCCGCACCCCGCACCCGATGTTTACACCGCTCGAGTTGTCGTTGCGGGTTGTCACGCACTCACAACCTTTCAACATTTGTTGCCCTTCGAGCATCGTCCTGAGGCGAGTAAAAAAATGCGAATTGGGAATGGCTTTGGTGCGATTGTTCGCTTGGCTTTGAAAGAAAAAATCAAATATAAAAACTTTGCGGGTGATGAATCGCGGCGGGCTTTGCAACTCCTCTGTGAATCACGCCAGCATATTAACTCAGCGTATGGTGATTATTTGCGTGGGGAGCCTGCGAAAAATCCACCGATTGTTGCGATGAGTTTTTCGGCGGTTGACGATACACTGGCACCGCCAGGTGGGGAGGTCCTTTGGCTTTGGGCGCAATATTATCCGTACCAATTAAAATCTGGCTTGGCCTGGGATGACATTGAAGAACAAGTTGGCAATTCCATCATTGATACCTTTGAAACCTATGCGCCTGGTACGAGAGAAAATATCGTTGGCAAACTGTTTCAGCACCCGCTTTGGCTCGAGCGCGAACTTGGGCTTTACCGAGGTAACGTGATGCATTTAGAGATGAGCCTAGAGCAAATGTTCACCATGCGCCCTTTTTTGGGCATGGCCGAATACCGCACGCATGTAAAAGGCTTGTACCTTACAGGTGCGAGCACGCATCCAGGCGGTGGCATTATGGGCGCGTCAGGACGAAATGCCGCGAGAGTAGTCATTGGAGATCTAGAACGGAAGAGGGTGTAAGGTGCGGGGTTCAGGGTAGAAGCATTATCTGAGCCCTGAACCCCGTACCCTTTTGATGTTTTACTCTACCCCAACATTTGTTGCAGACGCGCTACACTAGAGCCACTGTGACGTATCTCTTATTCCACTTTATTTTTATTTTGCCGCTTATTGCGTTGTTGGCTTTATGGTCGTTTCTCGATGTGCGTAGGGGTAAGGCATTGTCGGGAAGTGTAGGTGGCAACAACAAGGCTGCACTTTTATCTGTGGCGATTCATCTTTTTCTAGCTATTTCCTATACAACGCCCTGGGACAATTATCTTGTTTACAGAAATGTTTGGGGCTATCCAGAAGGTAGTGTCCTTTTTACCATTGGCTATGTTCCCTTCGAGGAATATCTCTTTTTCGTTTTTCAAACGATTATCGCTGCGCTTACACTGTTTACGGTAGCGCGGTACTATAACCCACCCGATGCTCCCTTAAAAATGGATGGCAACAGAGTGCGCTGGATTGGTGTCATCATCGCGTTTGCCATCATGATGTTTGGTGCACTATGTTTACTTTTCCCGAAGGGTACTTATGTAGGACTTATTCTTGTTTGGGCGATGCCTGTATTGATGTTACAGTTTGGTTTTGGTGCCGATATCTTGTTGCAACGTTGGCGGCTTGTGTTGGCTTCCATTGCCTTGCCAACCTTGTACCTTTGGCTTGCTGACCGCTACGCAATTGTAGAGGGTGGTATTTGGTGGATTAATCCAGAATTAACCACAGGCATTGCACCCTTTGGTTTGCCTATCGAAGAAGCTCTCTTTTTTCTCATGCCGAATCTATTCGTAACTTTTGGTATTACGCTCGGTTTACACTCAGCTGCTTTTCAGCGAGCCAAGTCATTATTTAAGCGTGCCACAATAGTAAAGTCTAAGCCACAGTAAGTCTGCGTAGAGTGCAGTAAGGTAAAAAATGTGAAAGCTGCTTTTGACGTACATCCACTTCAAAAACTCCAGGTTTCTTGGTGGAAATTCGTGTTGCTGTTGTGGGCCTTAAGCATGGTGCCGACACCTTTATTCCCGGCTGCGTTCGTGTGGCTTTCTTACTTCACCACCGGTTTATTGGTGCTAGGAACTTTGGGTTATGCTTTAGAACGTTATGGTAGCAAAGCTTATTTACTTTTTGTTGTCGCGTTTAGTTTTGGTGTAGCTGTGGAGTGGCTTGGTAAGACGACGGGTATTCCTTTTGGAGCGTATCGTTATATTGCGCCAGGTCCAAACATTTTTGGTGTGCCGCTGTTAGTGCCATTAGGCTGGTGGGCATTTACACTGGTTGCACTAGCGTTGCCTAGTAAAAATAAATTATTTTTTTCTCCACTCGCGCTTGTTGCTTGGGATTTAGGGCTTGACCCATTGATGGTTGCAAAAGACTTTTGGTTGTTCGCCGAGGGTGGTGTTTACTATGATGTGCCACTAAGTAATTTTTGGGGTTGGTATGTATCAGGGTTTATACTCGTGGGACTATTGTTGAGACTCGAGCCCAAGCTTCGTCACGACTCACCGAGCGTGTTACACCTTGTTTTTGCCGCGCAGACATTTTTGATGGTAGTAGGGTTGACAGTGTTTTATGGTATGCCCTTAGCAGGGCTTGTAACCTTGGTAGCGATGGGATTATGTTTATTGCAAACCCGAACGTTTAAACCTGCTTTAAAATTATAACGGCATTGAATGATGTAGCTTTGTTTGGAATGTAGGGTGAGTCTTAGATACTCTTTCAATAGTCGATCTTGTTTGTTTGCTCCAAAGTATTGTAAGAGACCCACCCCTACTGGAATGATTGCGATACACTTCTATCATGCAAGCATTAAGACTGCTGGTATGGCAGCGTTTAACATATTGGATTGAACGTTTAATCATTTTGATATTTCCCTTTATCATGCGGCGGTCACTGAATAAAGGTTTGTGTGCTTTGTGGCAACGTGGGGATTGGCAAAAGCTATCCAAGACAGGTGTGATTTTTGCGGCGAATCATCCGTCATGGTGGGATATGTACGTGCTGTGGTTTATGGGACAAAAAATTAAGCGCAACCTTTACGGCATGATGCGTGAAGATACACTAAAAACTTTCCCCTTTTTTCGCTCGATTGGTGTAATTGGTGTCAGCGAAGTACGCGAATCTTTACGGTTATTACAGCGAGATGCTATTTTGCAAATCTTCCCACAAGGCGAAATGCACCAAGGTGGTCTTACAGAACCAAGTGAAGGCGTTGCATTTTTAGCGGAGAAATCGAAAGCTCCTGTGTATCCGCTTGCGTTGCGCTTTGTCGTGCGCGGTGGGCAGCAAGCCGAAGCATTTCTTGTTTTGGGTGAGCCCTTATTTTTCTCTGGAACGAGAGCTGAATTTTTAGAACGCCTAAAGCAGGAAATGAATTGTTTGCTCGAGTCCGTAGATAATCTCATCCTCGAAACCCACCCCGAAGCAGAGCCCGAGGGTTTTACAAACTGGCTGCCTGAACGAAAGCGTTTTGACAAACGTATAACGTGGTTACAAAAATTATGGCAGCGTTAGATGGTTTGCTGATGATTGCACTCGTGTTCTTGGGTGTGCAAATGGTGACGTTGTTGAGTAACTTGATTGCATTTCCTGTGTTACAAAAATGGCGAACTCAACCACATAGTGGAAACAAGGGGCTTCAGCCCCTTGCTATACCAGAGAGGCAGAAGATTTCTATTTTGATTCCTGCGCGAAATGAAATGGCGAATTTACCTGACACGTTGCCTCGAGTCTTGCAACAACCCAACGCAGAAATTATTGTTCTTGATGATGAATCAACCGACGGCACTACAGAATTTTTGGACGATTTGAAATCAAGGCATCCCAATTTAAATGTAATTCATGGGCAACCTTTGCCCAAAGACTGGAGCGGAAAAAATTGGGCCTGCCATCAGTTGGCGCAAGCGGCAACAGGGAAGATACTAATTTTTACGGATGCGGATGTGATGTGGGAAGAAGAAACGTTGGAACGCCTTTTAGAGTTTCGCTTTTCTAACAAAGCTGAGTTTGTGAGCGTGTGGCCGCGTCAGCTTACAGGGAGTTGGCTCGAGCGCGTCACCGTACCTATTATTGATTTAATTCTACTGGGGGCTTTGCCGTATTGGGGTGTGAAGTATTTACCTTTTTCACAGTTTTCAGCAGGCAACGGACAAGTGATGCTTTGGACACGTGAAGCGTATAAAAAGATTGGTGGACATGAAGCCTTTAAGGGGGAAGTGTTAGAAGATGTACGCATGGGACAACACGCGAAACGACTTGGCTTGAGGGTTGCGCTTGCACTTGGTGGTGATGTTATCAGCACGCGGATGTATCAAAGTGACGCTGAAGTGATAAAAGGGTTCAGTAAAAATATTGTTGCAGCTGTTGGTAGTAAGGTTCTCTTATTTATCACCTTACTTCTTAACACCTTGGTGCATACGTTGCCACTTGTTTTTCTTGTCGTTGATCAACGTTGGCTTGCTGTGTTTGCACTCAGTTTGCTGCAACGTGCTTTAACTTGCTTAAAAACAAAGCGCGACTGGCGAGAGTTTATTTATCAACCGTTTATGTCTTATGCAATCTGGCGGATTGGTTTACGCGCCTTGCGACAAAAAAGTTATATCTGGAGAGAGCGGAGTTACGAAGGGTAGCGAAGTAACTGTCATGTTGAGCAATTTGCTTCTGCGTTTTGAGAATGCGTTGGTTGCGGGCTCGAGCCTAAGCGAAGCGAAACTTTACAGAGATGTTATTGAAAGCTAATCTTGTCCAGGTCTTCTGGGTGAAACGTATCCGTCTATCTTAGGGAAAGCGAGATTGCTTCGCGGCTCTGTCATGGTGCGGCTATGTCAGCGAGGAGCACACCATAAACCCAGGCTCGCAATGACAAATGATTCGTCATTGCAGCTGTAGCGTAGGAAGTTCTAACCCTTTATAAAGCCAAGCACTTAGCGAATCCGCGAAGCAATCTTATTTTTTCTTGCCTCTCGTTTTTTCTCGCCCACCGTGGGTATGTTTTGAAGCTAGGGGTTTTATCTTTCGTGTTCTACTCTTTAACTAAATTAAACGTACTGCCATCACTTGTCAGCGAAAGAGTTTTGTTTTGTAATGTTGCTGTAAAGTTAAAGGTGTTACCACCGCTCGTAAACGTACCTGTTAAATCTGTACCAGTTGCGGTTGCTTTGACGGGAAAAGGTTGACCATTAAAGGTCAACTCGCCGGTATAGCTACTATTGGTTCCCTGTAGTGTAAGGGTGATGTTGTCACCACTAAAGTTACCTACAAAAGGCTCAGTCGTGCCAGCTGCTAGCGGGTTTGTCCCTGATGAGCCCCCTAGAGAATTTACTGAAGCAGGATTGCCTAAGGGGTTTGAGCTTAGAGTTCCTGCACTGTTGTTTGTTTGGTTCGTGCTTGGTGTTGTTGAGTTTGCGGGTGTTGGGTTAGTGGCTGTTGAATTAGTTGGTGTTGTTTGTTGAGGTGCCGCTGTTTGATTTTGTCCTGCACCTGCCACAGTAACACCTTGGTCAGTATATTGCACTTGCGAAATATCGAGTCCAGAGATGTCTTTGAATAACGTCATCACTTGTGTGCGCCACTGGTCGGCCATTGCTGTATCACCTTGTTGAATCGCATACTGCTGAAAGGCAGCAAACATCGCAGGCAGACCAGCCGCCGCTTCATAGAAAAGTTGACGTTGTTCGTTGTCCATCGCAGTAACATCAGGGTTTTGCGACAGCAAAGTGCGGAACTGATTTACAGCCGCTAGACTTTGTGGGTCGGGAATTTCCCTGGCAGGGTCAAAGTTGTGATAGGAGCTGTAAGCAAACTCGAAGAAGGCAGCTACGGCGGTTCCCATATCGTGAGGATTTTCGCCGACACGTTTAATTTCTTCGTCAATCGCTGTGAGAAGTTCGTCAAGAACAGACTTAAACTGCTCGAGTTGTTCAGGAGTTGCATCGGCTTGGGTGGCCGCAAGTTTATCAAATTCAGCAAAAATAAGTCGCTCACCTGTTGGTGTAAATGACAAATCAGCAACCGGCGCATTCGCATCTACAGGCGCAACCCCGTTACTCAGAGTGCTGCCTAAATTAGCATCTTTAAGCGTGCCACCAATCGAATCAAAAAGCTGCGCAAAGCCAAAGGAAACCAGCACTACGAAGAGTAAAACGCCAACGAAACGCTTAAACATGAGACCTCCTAGGTCGTTTCTTTTCCCAACTCTGCTCTCTATATTACGTAATCCCCGCCTGAGAAAGCGTGAGGAGAGGTAAGGGTTGCAGAAAGTAACGGACTGAAAGCCCAGAGCTTTTTGCGCTTAGTTGCTAACACACTAAACGCTATTTAGTCCTACAATATATGAAGCCTTAGAAAAACTACCTTGGTTTTATGAACAAGGCTTTGGCACACAGTTTCTCAAATATGTGACATTATTTATTTCTCGAGTTTCTACTGGCAATTAATGTGAAAAATTATAACTAAGGCTACACAAGCCTTCTTCTAATATTAGGGTGTTTAGTGAATGAAAACAACCTGTGGTGGAGTTGTGTTTCTTCTCGTAGGCAAAATCGTTGAGACCGAGGTGAGCACGTGAGTATTGTCCGTAAACCAGGAAAAAGTATTTCATTTTTCAGGAGGCACTTTTCATGTTAGAGAGTAGCCATTCTGTAACCACCCCTCGAGCCTTCCATATTGAGGCCGCTTCCGAGCCCTCCATCCTTCCTATGTCATCCTTCTGGGGCTTAGATTACAAAAGGAAAGGTAGCTAAAGTTATGACTCGACAACATAACGTAATTAGCCCCCATGATGTAGCGAAAAGGCGAGGTGCTCGTCTCGTAAGACAGTTCCTCGGGAGTTTACTCATTGTACTTTTACTAGCTTTACAGAGCGTACAAGCCCAAGCGAAACGCTCCGATTGGTGCGGCAAGGTTTGGAGTATTGAATCATTAAAAGACTTAGCTTGGATTAATCCAACGTCGGGTGTAACGACCTCGGCTAGTGGACCAACCCTCAACATCACTATGCCTAGTAACACGCCCGGCACGAGTGTGGCCGCGATAGGTATCCATAATGAGTCTGGTACGATGTTTGCGTTTGACCGTGCAGGAACAACAGGCACGCTCTACAAATATCGCCTTGGGGTTGATACCGCTTGGCAAGCTCTGTCAGTATCAGGTTTGCTGGGAACAGGAGGTATCCAAAGTATTGCGAACGCCTCGAACAACTTAAATAAAATGACGGTTGACAGTAACACGCTGTTAATTGCTGAATCGAACGGAGTCGCGGTTTATTCTGTTCCTCTGAACAGTTCAGGTACACCAACGGCGGGTGCATCTGTGGCAACCTACACCTATGTAGGTGATCCTATGGGAACACCAGCACACCGCAGTCTGGCAGCAGGTGAGGCGGTGGGTACTACAGTTATCAATGGTGGTGATATTACAACAGATGAATTCGGAGATGTTTATAACATTACTTATAATGTTACGGTCACTGTAGTCAGTCCACAGGCGACATCAACATCAAAAGCCTATTTTTACAAACAAAATGGCAACACCTGGGTATATCAAGGTGAGACCTCAGCGACATCTCCCTTTGCTGGGGCAGCTTTCTACAAAGGTGATTTATTTGTTAAAGCGACTGGACAACTCAAAAGGGTTGATTTAACACGAAGTGGTAGTGGCTATACTGGCTGGAATAATGCTTTGATTGACATTGGGTCAGCCAGCACGA
>JBOFGY010000245.1:0-4086 GCA_051649365.1 Trueperaceae bacterium | reverse complement strand
TGAACTCGGGCAAGAACTCTTGAAGAAGACGAAAGGCTTTCGTGAGTTTGTTGTCATCCCAAGACGCTGGGTTATCGAACGAACATGTGCTTGGTTCACCTTTTATCGCAGGCTCAATCGTGAGTATGCTTTGCTTCCTGAAACAAGGGAAACCTTTATCTACATCACCCTGGCGCGTAGAGCATGTTGCGAAAATTAGCGTCCTAGACGCTTTTTCAACAGCCTCTTACATCTTTTCCAATGTTTTTAAGATTTCACTTGGCGTTTCAGCCGTTGCGTCTGCCCCCAGCCCGTCTGTTTCTGTCGCATCTGTCCTCAGCCAAATCGTTTTCATGCCCACTGCTTTTGCACCCACAACATCTTTACTCGGCGCGTCACCAATCATCACGATGGTTTCTGGTGGTAACTTCCAAGCATCCAGCACAGTTTGAAAAATGCGTGGACTCGGTTTGCGGTAACCTGTGCTCACCGAAGTTACAAACGGGTCAAACCACTTGAGCAAGCCCAAGTGCTTCACAGTTTCCTCAATCAAAAGGTGTGAGCGTGTGTTTGAAATAACACCCAAGCGCACGTTGCCAACTAAAGACTTTACGACTTCCTGTATGCCTGGTAGTGGCGTTGCGCCAAGAGCCTCGGGGGTGATGAAGGCGTGCTCGAGGCCCGCCATCACATCATGGGAAAGCTCCAAACCGAAGCGTTTTGCAACAAGCTGTAAATGCTCGCTCGTCGTGTTGATTTGCTTTAAGTCTGCGTCACCCTTGGGCGAGGTGCTTCGCAGGGCTACGAGTTCTCTGGCAAATGTCTCAGCGTCGAAGTTAAACCCTTTTGAACGCAAGAAGGTGGCGGCTGACCAGGCGTTGGCGGGTTCAAAGTGGTTGTCGTTGGCGTAGATGAGGGTGCCGCCTACGTCGAAGATGACACCTTGAATCATGGGGTTAGCTTATAACGAAAAAGTAACCACAGAGACACAGAGGCACAGGAAAGATTGAGCAAAACCTTTTCGTTTAATCTCTGTGTCTCCGTGCCTCTGTGGTGTAAAACTTTTATACAACTAATTTCGCTAAGCTAACTTATAACCAGGTATGTACATAAAATCATGCTATTCTGTACATCATGAAATGGACAGTCGCCGAAGCCAGAGACAAATTTGCTGACCTGTTACAAAGCGCGAATAAGGAGCCGCAGAGCATCTTTAATCGCAACCGCTTTGTGGCTGCTGTCGTTGACGCGGAAACCTTTGAGGCGTTTGAGGCTTGGCAGAAAGAACGCAGGCAAGGCGTGGCGAGTGCTTTTGATGAACTAAGCGCAATTTGCCAAGAAGATGACTACAAGTTAGAACTTCCCAAACGCAAAAACCGCCCCACACCCTTTGACAAATGAATAGCCTGATTGATACCAACGTCTTGAGCGAACTCATGCGCCCAAAGCCCAATGCAAAAGTGCTGGCTTGGGCAAAAACACAGACGCAGTTTCAGCTAAGCGTGATTACGGTTGAAGAAATCTACTACGGGTTGTTCTGGAAACCCAACGCACGGGTGAAACGCTGGTTTGAAAACTTTTTGGAAAACTACGCTGATGTTTTGCCTCTTACACCTGAGATTGCCAAACGTGCGGGGGAGCTACAAGGGGGTTTTCAGCAGCAGGGAGATAATCGTAGCCAGGCGGATATGTTGATTGTTGCGACTGCGCTGGGTCACAAGCTGGTTTTGGTAACGCGAAATGAGAAGGATTTTGGGGGGTGTGGGGTGAAGGTGCTGAATCCTTGGTGATTTGGTAGAGGCTCGAGAATGCTTGTTTGATATAGCTTGTCAATTCAGTGGAAAAATTCAACATTCTATTGCTCGAAAAATGATAAATTTATGCTTATTGCTTGGGGATAACGTTTCTTGGAGGATAAGTTGTTAAACGAAAAAGAGCGATGGATTCAGCATTATGATTTATTGCTGCGGCCAGCCCACAACGCCAAAATAACATTCCATATCAATAATCTTGTAGAACCTCTCAAGCAAAGATATGAAAGTGGAAATGCTGTTCAACTAATTGATAACGACACAGCAGCGTGTAGAATAGTGGACTTCAGAGTTGATAACAGTAATGAGGCCCTGGTTTTACTTATTCAGTATTCCGACACAAAGGTCTCTGACCCTGCTTTTAGCAAAATTCAAACTGGAGAAGTAAGAGTTGAACCTAAATTAGAGGGAGAAGGGGTAGCCGTCTCTGCCCACGTTGTCATTTCACTAAAGGAAACAGGTTCAGGAAATAGCACGTTTTTTCTTTTACTTGAGGAAGTGCCAGGATTAACTAAATCAAAGATTGAACGATTTTTGACCCATGAGTTTAATATCATCAGCAATGGACGTTTTTTCTACAAAGATAAAAGTGGCAAAGAAAAACCCTGTAGACCTCTAGCCGAGCTTGTAGCTTATCCGTCAGATACTCTTGCAAATGGGCTAACAACTGGAGAATTAAAAGAGGTTCAGTTAATAAAATTAGATGTGATTGACGATGGATTGGACGAAAGTAGCTATGTGCAAGAGCGCAAACACATAACAAAGATTAAAGTAGTTCCCCGACTTGACTTTCAAAGTGCTATACAAGCTCTACAAAATATCTTTCTAAAAGCAAAAAGGGATTATGTGAAAGAAATGAGGGTAAGAATTAGCCAACAGGATGCTCGCCCCCAGACGATTTCAGTAGACCTATCTAGGACTGACGTACAGAATACCTTATTTATTAAGGCAAACCTGCTAAAATTAGATTTAGCTATGACGGGATGTGAGGAACATATAAAGCAAGAGCTTGTGACAAAAATGGTTGCTTTACTAAACGGCACGTCAAACTAACCTAGGGGTAATCACATGTTTTCGAGCCACCTTCTACGACCATTAGACTATTTAAGGATTAAACATCCTAGTAAGTGGCTTTATGATTTGGGGTTGCCTCTGATTCTTTCTATTCTATTCACTGGATTCCTTGTTGTTTTACCTGTTCAAATAGAAATTCTGGGAGAGAGTGGATTGGTCGTAATTTTCACGAGTCTTTTACAGATTCTCACAGGCTTTTACATTGCATCACTCGCTGCCGTCGCAACCTTTGATAGAGAAATCATGGATTCTGTAATGGCTGGCGATCCTACAGTTTTAAGCAAAAAAGTCAAAGGTAAAATGGAGCATGAGGTATTAACCCGTCGGCGTTTTCTAAGCCTGATGTTTGGGTATTTATCTTTATTGAGTTTTCTTCTTTACTTTTTTGGGGCTTTCGTCAATCTTCTCGAACCTAGCTTATTACCCTTAGCATCGTTGAAGATTTTTCCATATCTAAAATGGGGATTTGTCTTCATATTTCTGTTTCTCACGTCAAATCTTTTTATAACAACACTTTTGGGTCTTTACTACATGTCAGACAGAATTCACAGAGATGATCCAAAGTTAATAATTAAGGAACCAAACCAAACAGTAGACAAAAAATAATTTCAGGGTGTGACTTTCAAAAAACACACCCTGAAATCGTTTATTTACACAAACGCACTAAACCCAGTAATCGCCCTACCAACAACAAGCGTATTTATCTCATTCGTACCTTCATAAGAATAAATCGCCTCGGTGTCGTTGAATAAACGCGCCACATGGTTCTCGAGCAAAATCCCTTTGCCCCCAAAAATCTCTCTCGCACGCGCCACCACATCACGGCAGCGAGCCGCCGTAAAGACTTTAGCGAGTGAGGCGTGTTCGTCTTTCATTTCGCCTTTGTCCTGCATGAGGGAGAGCCTCGAGCACATCGTGTACATCGCCGTGACATCACCGAGCATATGCACCAAATGATTTTGAATCAGTTGAAAGTTGCCAATCTCGCGCCCGAACTGTTCTCTCGTTTGTGCGTACTTGAGAGCTTTTTCATAAGCACCCATTCCCGCACCAACTGCCTGCCACGCCACACCCGCGCGGGTCATCCGCAACACGTCGGCAGTCGTTCTAAACGACGTACCATTTTGCAAACGGTTCTTTTCTTCAATTCGGCAATTCGTCAGTTTAATATGCCCGTTTTCAACCGCACGCAGCGCGATTTTGCCCATAATTTTATCTACAT
>JBOFGY010000244.1:0-6976 GCA_051649365.1 Trueperaceae bacterium | reverse complement strand
TGTGCAAAATGGGGCAAGACATCCTTGAACTCCTTGTCTGTTAAGCTCGTTAAAGCTAAAAACTTTCGCTTGTCTCGTCGCACCTCTTCGTAACGCAACATCCATTTAGTTTAATTCTTTATTTCCGATAACGTCTATTGTACCAAGTGAGTAGTTTTTATGATGATTCGTCATTGCGAGCCTCAGTATGCAACGTATTTACTACTAGAAGGTGTAGGGGGTTTACAGCCGCAAAGTAATCTCCCCACTAGTATGGTTACCAGAGTAGAGAGATTGCTTTGTCGTTTGTATACCACAAATAAACTACTTCCAGAATTAGCTGCCATTCGTAATTCAAAACGCTCTTCGCTCAGACACAAAACAAACCTATCAGTGAAACTGGGAAGGAAAAGAAGATTCTAACGAAAGCAACAACCTGGGGTAATTTAGTAATGAATATTATGTAGGTAAGAGTCAATAAGATAAATAGCCAAGCAACTCTGGTGTGTATTAAAACTACTCCGAGCTTAAGCAAAAATTTTCCCACGCCACTTTATAGATTTACCACCACTCAACAGTGATTTCACGCTAGTCTTTAGGATTTAGGTAAGGTCAATACAAGTACACCCTCTTGCAAATGCGCTGTTGTTCTTTCTCGCTCGACTTCACTTGGCAGTTCAATACTGCGCTGAAAATGACCACGTGGGCGTTCACTACGCAAAATACGCACGTGCTCGTCAATGGGTTCGCGAAGTCCAGCTACAACTACCTGACGACCTTGAATGGCAACCTCGAGCCCTTCTTGCGTTACACCGGGCACGTCAATCATGAGTTGATAGGCTTCACCCGTATCGAATAAATCCACTTTCGGTGTGATGCCGTCTCCACCCAAATGCAAATTTGAAATTCGCTCGACATCATCACGGATGGATAAAAGTTCGCTGATGGCCCCTGATGTGCCAAATTTTTCTAATTCCATGTGCGGCATTGTAGCACTCAACCTCTGAGAGTTTGTTAGTCTAAACCACGAGAGAGAGATGAGGAATGAGGGATGGGGAATGCGTTTTTTCTTATTCCTCTTTCCCCATTCCTCCTTCCTATATGAAGATTCCCGTCATTGCTGGCCCCACGGCTTCTGGTAAAACCGCGCTCGCCCTCGAGCTTGCTCGTCATGTTCCCCTCGAGGTTATCTCTGCTGATGCGATGATGGTTTACCAGGGCATGGATATTGGCACGGCAAAACCTACCCGACAAGAACGTACTGAGGTAACCCATCACCTCCTCGATGTCGTGAGTCCTGATGAACCTTTTAGTGTTGCGGATTACGTGCGCTTGGCCGAACGTGCTATTCACGATGTCTTAGAACAGGGCAAGATTCCACTTGTCGTCGGAGGAACAGGGTTCTATATTCGCGCCTTGTCAGAAGGTCTACCCACTACCCCTGTAGCAGATGCAGACGTACAAGCGCAGCTTTATAAACGATTAGAAGAGGAAGGTTTAGAATCATTGTTAAACGAACTCACGGGCTTTAGTCCTGAAGATGCACAGCGTAGCGAACGCAATCCTCGGCGCATTGTTCGAGCACTAGAAATCATTCAGCGCACAGGCAAAGCTCCTAAAGACTTTCCGATGACCTCACCCAAATTCTCTTATGACAATATTATCTTCATGCCGAGTGCCGAAGAACTTCAACCCCACATTGTACGACGAACCGAAGCGATGTTTAAGGCTGGTCTCGTCAATGAAGTTATTCGACTTTTTCGGCATTATCCTAAGTTAGCCACTGCCCAACAAGCCATTGGTTATAAAGAGGTTATCGCGCATCTTGCTGGGGAAGCAAGTCTCGAGGTAACCAAAGCAGCCATCACCCTCGCCACCACGCAATACGCCAAACGCCAGCGCACGTGGTTTAGAAAAGAAACAGGAAAGGTTTATCCCTCTCGAGCCATGGAGGCTCGAGCTGAGTGTGTAAACTGGTTGAATCAAAAACTGAAGGCTATTAGTTGAAGGCTGTTAACTACACAAGATTATTTCGTCATTTCGACTCCATCAAACCTAAGCTCACCCCTGCTAAACTAAACTGTGTTCACCTTTCTTGCACCTCAGTTTCTCTGGACGCTTTTGGCTTTGCCAGTTGTTGTGGCACTTCACTTTATTCGTGCTAGAAAAAAGAAACAAGATGTCTCTGCACTTTTTCTCTGGAAACAAGCGAAAGAACAAGCGGACACACGGCGCAGATTTTCACCAAGCTGGTTACTCGCTTTGCAAGTCGCCTTTGTTACCTGTGTTGCTTT
The DNA here is from genome assembly GCA_051649365.1 of Trueperaceae bacterium. Lineage (GTDB taxonomy): Bacteria > Deinococcota > Deinococci > Deinococcales > Trueperaceae > CAVTAE01. Next base: position 4,703 of record JBOFGY010000244.1, on the reverse strand, counting down.
AGCTTTGGCACAACCAACCCTTAATTTTATTGGCCAACCTGATCGTATTTTTATTGTAGACACGTCCGCGAGTATGGCCGCGCGAGACAGCGAAGGAGTGCGTTTAGAACGCGCCGTGAGCGAGATTCGTGACTTGCTTCGAGGCGCGGGTCAACTTGCACTTATTGGGGCCAGTACCGATGCTCGAGTCTTACAACCCTTCACGAGCACCACTGCAGACATGAACGCTGCTCTAGATACGCTCGTAGCTGCTGATGAAACAGCCAATTTAGAACGCGCGGTTGCACTCGCACGCTCTCTTTCACCCGACGGTGATATTCATCTTTTCACGGACGGCTCACTGCCTCGAGACGCATCTCTCGAATCATCCAATATCACTTTACACTCCTTAAGTGGTGACGCACTCAATCTCGGCATTAGTGGCTTCGAGCTCGGCCTGCAACAACTTTTTGTATCGGTGGTAAGCAATCATCCACGACCACAAGAAATCACGCTGGAGCTTTATCAGAACGATACACTTCTTGCACAAGCCCCCTTGCTTATTGGAGCAAAAGGTCAAGCGAATACTTCTTTTCCTTTACAGAGTGTTGATGGCTTGTTCGAGGTGCGTTTTCAGGTTCCCGAATGGGACGCGCTGGCTTTAGATAACACAGCTTCTTTAAGTCAGCAAACCTTTCGTGTCGTTTCAAATAGTAATGACGTAGCATTAGCAAGAGCATTCTCGAGCTTGCCCAATGTTGATTACCAAGTTCTACCTAACGCCGCGCTCAATGCGCCAGGTTTTAACTTGCGTATTTTAGAAGGAGTCTCTCCTGAGGAAATCAGTGAGGGAAACTTTTTACTCTTCGCACCTGCCACAGAAACACTAACTTATACATTTGTTAGCGATTGGGATAGAAGCGATCCACTGTTCCGCTTTGTTAACTTAGCCGACTCGAGCGTTGGCATAAGTAATCCTTTACCTTTCACAAATCCAGAATGGGAAACTTTGGCGCAAAACAGTGAACTCACACCACTTATACTGCGCTCACGAGGGGAAAGACTCAACATTCTCGCTTTTAATTTCTCACCTTCACAAACAGAACTTGTCAACCGATCTGCTTTTCCGCTGCTCATAGCTAATAGTGTGGCCTCGTTTCGCTCAGAAGGTCGTTTACCCTTAGGCTCATCACTCCCTGACAATGCAGTGCGCCTCGAGAACGAACAAGCAATCACTACAACTCAAATCACTGCACCTGGCTTTTACCGTGTCAACGATTCACTCTACGCAGCCAGCTTGCTCAGCGCAGAAGAATCCCGCTTACCTTCTGCGGATATTACAAAAACATCTAACTCAACTGCAAATGCTCGCTCGAGTCGCTCGAGTTCGTTTGCATTTTGGCTCGTTGTCATCGCTTTCCTCGCCATTGTAGCGGAGTGGCTACTCTGGTCTCGAGGACGCAAGGGTTGGAAGTTTCTATTTCAAAAATAATCAACCAACTCAAAACAAAAAGCAGAAATCTAAAGGTGGACCCCCTTCTAGATTTCTGCTTTTTTTTGCCTTCCACGCAAAGTCTATTGTGCTACAAAACTGTTGGTTTGAAGTCCAAATCCTAAATGGGTCACTCTGCGATTCTCGAGCGTCGCATAGCGAACGTTGAGCGAGCCAACATAAATGGTGCCAGCATCAGGGAATCGAGCGGTTACATCTGCTGGAATGGTAAAACTACCCGTATCTGCCACATAACAATAGATGAAAATTTCTTCTGGATTATCTATCTGAATATAGGCCGTGGTCGAACCTGTTGGTGTCCAACGAATCTCTGTGGAACCTGATTTGCTGAGCTGTACGGGTTCAGCACCTGTCATACCCGCAGGCGCAGTAATCGTTGGAATTTTCCCTGTTTTCAGAAGGGAGCCGTTGTAGCTTCGAGTATTGAGACCTTCTCGTCCAGCAACAGCAACACGATAATCTGAAGCAACAACATCCGGTGCTACGCCAACATACGTTGTCGGGTCATTCACATCGGGTTCTAAAACAATCGTGTTTTGGGATGAAGTGAGCGTGACATTCGGGCCAACATCTTTGTAAACAATGGTGGAATCAACAACAAAATCATCTGGGGTTCTTACCGTACAGGTTTGCTCGGGCAAGAAATTATCGAGGCGATCCACTAAGGCTTCAATCTTTGGCTGTAATGTTTCTGGGTCCATTCCCATAAGCGGGAATAAATCTTCCTCTGTTTGCTCGATAAAATAAGAAAAAATATACCCTGTTTGCTCTGGCTGATTTGCAAATTTAGAGTTTAAGAAAACGGTGTAACCACCATCATCAAGTGCCGAAGCGTCTACAGACTCTTCAGACTCTTCTGTGAGTGATGGGCTACTACATGCAACGAGTAATCCTACTAGTGCTATGAAAAGAAACGTGCTCGTACAACGCGAGCTGCTTGAGTGCTTATGTATCATTAGTACCTCCTCTCACATGGACCTGTCCTTCTTAAACAGTGCAAAAGAAGTTGCAACAGGTCATGCTTTTTGGGTCTTTTTCAGACTAGCCCTCGATCGTGAAAGAGGCGTGAAAGGTTTTAAGCTTTAAGTTTCTTGATAGGAATGGGGGATTGCTTGTAACCTTCACGCAGCTCACCACGAAAACGGCCTAAATCACTAAGCTCTGGAGCCTCCGAGGTATAGCCACACGCTTCACACTCGAGCTCGCTAAACCCCTCATTGTAATCATACGAAATTGTCTGCGCGCTGCCACAACGCGGGCATACTTCGTTAGTATAATGACCTTCAGCATCAAAGCGCATTACCCTTAGTGTAGAGTGAGAACCAAGACCTGCTTGTAATCTGGGATATCCAATGTTGCATTACAAATTTACTGCTCCACAAATTTGTTACACTACAATCACGATGGCCAGCTATCTTTATCTTAATAACATCGAAACAAATCACATGCTTCGTGACGATGAGTGGCAAGCACTCAGTGGTGACCAAGAGTACGAAGCAAAAAACTCCTTGCCCCTCTTTTGGCTTTGTATGTTTTCCGAACATGATATCGCTATGACGCACGACGATGTACAGCAAGGTCCGTCTTATCCTTACTTATTGAGTGACCAAGGCAGTGTTATGTCGAGTCTCGACGAACGCCGTCACCTCATCGCTTGTCTCAACCCCGCGCACCTTGCCCTCTATGATAGTTTTTGTCGAAATATTCGCGCCGCGGTGCAGCCCTACTGGCTTCTGCGCACCCGCGACATTGTAGATATGAATGATACTGAAACGTTTGCACACGAACTTGTTCGCACCTTTGCAGGTATGACCGAATATCTCACGGCCCTATACCACAATGACGCAGGCAATCTGCAGGGCCACTGGTTTGCCGCTTATTTAGCGGAAGTCAAGCAAACGCACTCGAGTTACCTGCTCGCTGGAGCTAGCACAGATAGTTCTTGGCTCCCCAATGAAGTTGATGAACAAACATCGCAACACTCCACCCCACTCGCGGCTCTTAACCTAGCTCCTTCAAAAGGCGAGAAGAAGTGGTGGCAATTTTGGAAGACGTAAATTTTGGAAGACACAGCATGAACATCACGATTATTGGTGCTGACATCGTTGGCGCAAGTTGCGCCTATTATCTCGCGAAACGTGGCGCAAACGTCACGGTGCTCGAGTATGCCACGCAACCCGCCACAGGCTCCACTGCAAAATCTGCCGCAGGCATCCGCCACCAATTCTCTCACCCTGAGAATGTCAAGATGACGCTCTTTAGTGCAAAAACGTTTAGCGAATTTGAAACACTGACCGGCTAGGACGCAGGTTATCGAAACGTAGGTTATCTGTTTTTGTTGCCTGAGGATATGCTCGAGTCCTGGACACAACAACGTGAAATGCAGCAGGGTTTAGGGTGCAGGGTTCGGAGTTTGAATGTGCAGCAAACAGCAAAGCAGTTTCCCTACTTAAATTTGAATGGCATTGCTGGCTCGAGCTTTGGACCCGATGATGGTGTGGTTGACCCGCACGCTGTAACTCTCGGGTTTTTGGACGCTGCGAAAAAACTGGGCGCGACGGTGAAACTTGAGCATGAAGTCTTGGAGTTAAAACGCCAAGGCAATCAATGGGTTTTACTAACCAACAAGGGAAGGCTCGAGGCTGACACTGTTGTCAACGCTGCTGGTGCGTTTTCGGGTGAAGTGGGTAAGCGTGCCGGACTTAGTGTTCCCGTTCTTCCCTACCGCCGCAACATCTATGGCACGTCACCCACACCCCACTTCTCACACCTTACCCCCCTTATTATTGATATGACCACAGGTGTGTACCTCTGCAGTGAAAGCGAGCGGTTTATTTTTGGTTTATCTAATCATGATGAATCTGTTGGTGATAATCAAGCGGTGGACTGGCATTGGCTGGAACACACCTTGGAACTTGCGCTACCAAGATTTCTATTTCTCGAGACCGCAGGTTTAGACCGCAAAGCGTGCTGGGCAGGACTTTACGAAATCACACCTGACCACATTCCCATTCTCGGTAGAATATCAGGGGTAGAACATTTCTATAGCACTTCCACGATTCATTGAGATGAGTAATACCAATTCTTTATTGAAGTGACGCATAAGCTAGATTGAAGATTGAAGCCAGTCCCAAAAGCAAAGGCGTTTGATGCGCTCAGGGTCAGCCGCGAGTTTGGTCAGGAAGTCATCCACAGCGTGACGTTTAGCAAG
>JBOFGY010000243.1:0-13248 GCA_051649365.1 Trueperaceae bacterium | reverse complement strand
TTCGTAGAGACTGGATTTTGCTCAAGCGTTATTTGCCTAATACGATAAGTGGCATTGTCACGTCCTACGCGATTTTTCTGATGTTTTTTCTTGGCATTCAAGTCGTAGGTAGCCCCGAGCGTATGGGTGAAAACAGTGCTTATCTTATTGTTAGTATGTTCTTGTGGTTTTTAGCTATGACCACCATGCAGGGTATTGGTTGGGAACTCACCAACGAAGCAACGACAGGAACCTTGGAACAGCTTTACATGTCGCCCGTGCCGGCCTGGGCGATTTTGCTCTCGAGGATGACAGGTACAGTCTTTGTAGAATTATTGACAATGACGATTGTACTGATTTTATCCATGCTCACAGCAGGACAGTGGCTTACCTTTGATGTCGTCACGCTCGTTCCAATTTTTGTCTTTTTGATTATTGGCATGTTGGGTATTGGCTACATGACAGCAGGCTTGGCATTGGTTTATAAGCAAATTAACGCACTTTTGCAAATCGTGCAGTTTCTCTTTTTTGGTTTGGTAGCTGTGCCCATTGCCTTGTCACCTTGGCTCGAGTTTCTGCCTGTGGTGCGCGGTGCCAGCATGGTGCGCGATGCGATGACTGAAGGGAAGAGTTTGCTCGAGTTCGCAGCTACAGATTGGGTTTTTCTAATTATAAATGCTGCGCTTTATTTTGTCGCAGGCGTGTTTGTTTACAAATTAGCGGAGCGTAGGGCGATGGCTCGAGGGTTGCTCGGTAAATATTAGCTTTACAAAACAAATACTTTCTGCTACTCTCTTAATCGTGAACGCAAGTTTTGCCTACTTTCATCATAATCAAGGTTCCAATTGGGAAGGCTTCTTTTGCGTTGACGTGTAGATAATTCTAAAACTATTCGACGTATGGGAAGCCTGAAAAGGCTTCTTTTTTGTTTCGTGTGGACGGATGCCGAAGTGGTCGAGAAAAGCCATTAGCAGGAGGTAGTATCTCGTTATGAAAAAATCCGACTGTGATAACGGCATGATACGCCCTGCTAATGGCTCTATTGGTCTGTGACACCAGCCTAAGCGAGTTCAAGTCTCGTCTGTCCACCCATGAAAAATATCTCAGCATTAGAGGCAGAAACCTCTTATGCTGTTGGAGACACTATGCTTTTGACAATTTCAACAACACACCAACCTGCTACCGATTTGGGCTTTTTGCTCTACAAACATCCTGAAAAAATTCAGGAATTTGAATTATCGTTTGGCAAGGCACACGTTTTCTATCCAGAATCTAGTATTGAAACATGCACGGCTGCACTACTGCTCGAGTTAGACCCTGTTTCGCTCTCGAGGCGTGAACGCGGTAGCAGTAACTTCGCTTTGCAACCTTACGTCAATGACCGCCCCTATGTCGCTTCGTCGTTTTTAAGTGTGGCGATTGCGAAAGTCTTTGGCACAGCTATGCAAGAGAAGCCAAGGGCAGACCAAAGCCCAGAGCGGCAGGCGTTGAAAATCCTCGAGCTACCTTTAACACTCAAACTGACATCATTACCTTGTCGTGGTGGTGAAGACTTACTGCGAAAACTTTTTGAGCCGCTTGGTTACACGGTTGCTGCTGAACGCTACGCACTCGATGAAACATTTCCAGCCTGGGGCGAAAGTCGCTATTACACGGTTACACTCACGGCGACGAAAAAACTCTATGAGGCCCTTCGCCATCTGTACGTGCTGATTCCTGTTTTGGATGATGACAAGCACTACTGGGTGGGTGAAGATGAAGTCGAGCATTTGCTGCGGCGTGGTGAGGGCTGGCTTTCTGAACACCCAGAAAAAGAACTGATTGTCAAACGTTATCTCAAACATCAGCGCGGCCTTACACGGCAGGCGTTGGAAACCCTCGAGGACGCAACTGAAGAGGAAGAAGACGAAACACTCGAGGAAGCTGCCGAGCAAAAGATTGGACTGCACACGCAGCGTTTGACAAAGGTTGTCGAAGTGCTCAAACAAAGTGGCGCGAAACGTGTTCTCGATTTGGGCTGTGGTGAAGGTAAATTGATTAGAAAACTTTTGGATGAAAAGCAGTTCGCTGAAGTTGTAGGGATGGATGTCTCACAACGGGCTCTGGAAATTGCAAAGGACAGACTCGAGCGTCTTCCTGCCAAAGTGCGCGAACGCCTTACATTATTTCAAAGCTCACTGCTCTACCGAGACAAACGCTTGCAAGGTTTTGATGCAGCCGCACTCGTTGAAGTGATTGAGCATTTGGATGAATTTCGTCTTGCTTCGTTTGAAAGAACTGTGTTTGAGTTTGCGCGTCCAAAGCTCGTGGTAATCACTACACCCAACCGTGAATATAACGTTGTGTGGGAGAGCTTACCTGCGGGAAAAATGCGACATGGCGATCACCGTTTTGAATGGACGCGCTCAGAGTTTCAAACCTGGGCAAGTTCCATTGCAGAGAGATTTGGTTACACCGTAGAGCTTTCGGGAATTGGTGATGAAGTGGAAAACCTTGGTACACCCACACAGATGGGGGTTTTTCATGCACATTAAACTTCCCGAACTTTCCCTCGTCGTCCTCATTGGTGCGTCTGGCTCTGGCAAATCCAGCTTTGCTAAAAAACATTTTTTACCAGGTGAGATTTTATCCTCAGACTTTTTTCGCGGACTCGTCTCGAATGATGAAACAAGTTTAGATGCTACGAAAGACGCTTTTGACGCACTGCATCACCTCCTAAAAATTCGCCTAAAGCGTGGACTGCTGACCGTCATTGACGCAACAAACGTGCAACGCGAAGCGCGGCAGCCACTCCTGGATATTGCCAAAGAGTTTCATGTTTTCCCTGTGGCGATTGTTTTCAAAATGCCTGATGAACTTTGCTTAGAACGAAACAAACTGCGCCCTGACCGCCAGTTTGGGTCGCACGTTGTTCGCAATCACAACAGAGATTTGCGGCGTTCGCTCAAGTTTTTAGATAAAGATTTTCGCTATGTGCATGTTTTGGATTCTCTGGAAGAAGTCGAGGCTGTAACCATTGAACGCCAAAAACTCTGGAACAACCGCAAAGAAGAACACGGCCCCTTTGACATCATCGGTGACGTTCACGGTTGCGCTGATGAGCTAGAAGAGTTGTTAGAGAAACTTGGTTACACCTTCACCGAAAAAGCTGAAGGTCGTTATCGTCGTATCTACAGCCATCCAGAAGGGCGCAAAGCCTTTTTTGTTGGTGATTTGGTAGACAGAGGCCCCAGAGTTTTAGATAGTTACGAACTCGTCAAAAACATGATGGACGCAGGCACAGCGATGTGCGTACCAGGCAACCACGATGCGAAGCTGCTTCGCAAGTTAAACGGCAAAGACGTGAAAGTTACGCACGGGTTGGGGAATACGTTGGCGGAACTCGAGGCGTTACCTTCAGAGATTCGCTCGAGTTACGAAAAAGACATGGCAGCTTTTATTGATGACTTGGTAAGCCACTATGTTCTCGATGACGGCAAACTCGTCGTGGCCCACGCAGGCATGAAAGAATCCTTGCAGGGCCGCACCTCTGGAACGGTTCGCGCTTTTGCAATGTTCGGTGAAACGACAGGGGAGACTGACGAATTTGGTTTGCCCGTGCGCTACAACTGGGCCTTGGATTATCGCGGCAAGGCGATGGTCGTGTATGGTCACACACCTGTACCCGAAGCGAGTTTTCTTAACAACACCATCAACATTGATACAGGGTGTGTTTATGGTGGCGCACTCACTGCCCTTCGTTATCCAGAGCGCGAACTGGTTTCTGTACCTGCCAAACAAATGTACGCCGAACCTTCGCGCCCGTTTTTGCAAACTGCGGATGCGTTGAGCGTACAGCAGGAACAAGATGACGTGCTGGATATTGACGACGTGTTGGGTAAGAAAATTATTTCTACACGACTGATGAATAACGTGACGACTCGAGAAGAGAATGCCAAAGCAGCCCTCGAGGTCATGAGTCGTTTTGTCATTGATCCAAAGTGGCTGATTTACTTGCCGCCAACCATGTCACCCGTGACAACCGCAAATGATGGTGATTTGTTAGAACACCCAGACGCTGCCTTTGCCTACTACCGTGAACAAGGTGTAGAGCGTGTGGTGTGCGAAGAGAAACACATGGGCTCGAGAACCATCGTGATTATTGCCAAAGACGCGGATGCAATTCGCAAACGCTTTGGTATTATTGCCAAAAACACTGTCGGTGAGCGCATTGGCATGTGTTACACCCGCACAGGTCGCCCATTTTTCTCTGATGTTGCAATGGAGTCAGCGTTACTGGGGCAACTTTGTGACGCGCTGACTGAAACAAATTTTTGGGATGACTTGAAGACCGATTGGGTGTGTTTTGATGCTGAACTTATGCCCTGGTCGTCGAAGGCGCAGGCTTTGCTCGAGCATCAATACGCTGCTGTTGGTACGTCGGCAAAGCATTCACTTTCTGAAACGCTGAGTGTTTTACAGCAGACGAAGGCAAGGGGCTTAGATGTTGCTTCATTGCTTACGAACATTCAGCAACGTTCGCAAAGTGTTCATAACTATATTGAAGCCTATCGCCGCTACTGCTGGGATGTGAAGAGTGTCGCTGACTTAAAACTTGCTCCCTTTCACATCATGGCGACAGAGGGTGCTGTGCATGTAGACAAAATGCATGTGTGGCACATGGAGAGCATTGCTAAATACGCTGTTACAGTGAGTGCTGTTTCCATGCAGGCTACCAACTTCAAGGAAGTAGAACTGCAAAGTGATGTAAGCGTCGCTGAAGCAACACAGTGGTGGGAAGACATGACTGGTAAAGGCGGTGAGGGCATGGTGGTGAAACCCCTGGACTTCATCGTGCGGGGTAAAAAAGGTTATGTGCAACCTGCTCTCAAAGTGCGCGGCAAAGAATACTTGCGAATCATTTACGGGCCTGAATATACACTGCCACAAAACCTCGAGCGTTTACGAGCGCGCAATGTCTCTGCAAAAAGGATGCTTGCCCTGCGCGAGTTTGCGCTTGGGGTGGAGGCACTCGAGCGTTTTGTAAAACATGAACCGTTGCGCCGCGTGCATGAATGTGTGTTTGCGGTGTTGGCACTCGAGACAGAACCACTTGATCCGAGACTTTAGTGCAGAAAATATCTGTGGATAACTGTGGCTTGTTGTGGAAAGGTGTGGATAAGTCATTTTTTGTTGGTGTTCCTCTGGGCTTGACAAGTCTGTGACGCACTTTCTCAGCGTGAGTTATTCAAAACACCGTGTAGCACGGCATGTGTGAAGCCTTTTATAAGAGCGTTTTGCAAAGGGCGATATGGTAAACTGATGAACTACTAAGGGAGGAAATAGATTCTAAGGTTAAAGGTTCAAGATTTAAGATTCAAAGCGTAGTGCGCTTTCACCATCACAGCAAATCTTCAATCTTCAATCTTTAATTTTTAATCGTTTTTCATGGAAGCTAAGGAACAAATTCGCACCAAGCTCGACATTGCTGAGATTATTGGTGAAGTTGTCGCGCTGAAGAGTTCTGGGCGTGGACAGCTTAAAGGCTTGTGTCCTTTTCACGGTGAGAAAACGCCGTCCTTCCATGTACAACAAGAGCGTGGATTTTATTACTGCTTTGGTTGCCAAGCAAAAGGTGATGTCTTTGATTTTGTGATGCGAACGCAAGGCATCGAATTTGGCGAAGCCTTGCAACTTCTCGGACAACGCGCAGGCATTGAAGTTACACCGCCCACACCCAAAGATAAAAAACGTCGAGATTTGTTCGAGGTTAATAATGTTGCACTCGAGTTCTTCAAAACACAACTCAAAACAAATTTGACAGCGCATCAGTATTTGCTAAACCGTCAACTCACCGAAGAGAGTGTCACGATTTTTGAGCTTGGTTACGCACCTGATAGCTGGGATGCTCTACTTAAATACGCTCTAACAAAAGGCGTATCCGATAATGATTTACTCTCGGCGGGTTTAGTCATCGAGAACGACAACAAACGCCGCTACGACAGATTCCGCAACCGCGTCATGTTTCCCATCAAAGATTTTCTCGGGCGGGTGGTTGGCTTTTCTGGTCGCGTTTTAGATGACAGTTTGCCAAAATACCTCAATACACCAGAAACCGATGTTTTCAAAAAAGGCGAACTCCTCTACGGTTTAGATACAGCGAAGACTTCTATTCGTTCGAGTGGTGAAGCTCTTGTTGTTGAAGGTTACATGGATGTTATCGCGCTTCACCAAACAGGGTTTAAGAATGCTGTGGCTGCCCTCGGTGCGACGCTTACCGCAGAGCAGGCTTCGCTGTTGTCGCGCTTGGACGTGCAGAAGTTACTCCTCGCCTTTGATGCGGACGACGCAGGGCAACGTGCGATTTTGTCGGGGCTCGAGCAATCCATCGGTAGAAGTTTTTTAGTTCGCGCCATTCGTGTACCACACGGTAAAGACCCCGCCGATGCTGTGTTGGGTGGACACATGGATGAATTTAGATCTGCGTTGCATCAGGGTTTGTCTGAGGTTGAATTCAGGTTTCAAAGCGTGCTTGCTAAACATGATCGCACCCAGCTCGAGGGTAAAAAAGCCATCCTTAACGAACTCTTGCCCGTGCTGCGGCAGCGCGATGTGTTTGACCCTGTGGCGACTGAAATGCGTCGCCTCGTGATTGATAACTTAAAAATTGACAGTAACCGCCTCGATGAATGGGTAAATTCTAAACGTCAGCGCAGGCTCGACGACACACAGATGAAGGGAATGCAGCGTCAGAGCGTGAGTCAGTCGCAGGTTGCGCTTATTGAACTCGAGGTCATTGCACTTTTACTGCTCGAGCCACAGCGTTTGCAGGAGCGTTTACTATCGCTCGAGTCTTCACTGCCAGAAATCACAGATTCAGTCTTGTGTGAATTTCATAGTATTTGTATCGAATGTGCTTTTGATGACCGCCAGATTTTAAGTCGCTATCAAAAACGCGACGAAGGACGTATCGTTTTTGAGAGGCTTTTTATTCAAAATGATGAAGAAGATGGGCGCAAAATTGACGTGGATAACTACATTGATAAATCCTTGTCGCGTTTGCGCGAACTCTACCTCAACGGCGAAAAGGAAAACCAGCGTAGTAAGTTGCTCGAGCGCATGGAAGAAGTAAGCCGCTACCTTACCGATTCCAATCTTCCCACCGACCAACTCAAACACTACTATGCAGAACTCAAGGAAATCCACGGGATGCTTGCCGCGCGTGATGCCGAGCGTAGGATTCAGCGAGTGCCACCAGGATTTGCGAAACGCAAAAAATAAGTGGACAACTTGCAAGATTCTAGGGGATTGTATTCTTGTAAATACCTCTCTGACTCAATCAGGACTTACGCAAAAGAGGTGCGGTAAGCAGAACAAGGGCGTTGGAACTCCTTGTTCCTCGCTGATAAACGTAGGATGTGAAGCATCTTGCGTAAGTCCTGTCAATCTCGAGATTTCGTTACCCGTCTAATGTTAAATTTCTCACACCAAAGTACAGCCTTACCTAAAATGTGAACTTTTCTTTCGTATGTATTCTTACACTTTTCTAGACTGGAAATTGTGGTGACTCCAGTTCCTCCTTCCTATATTTCTAATCCACGCCAAGTTATTTTTGACGCGCTCGAGCACATGCGCTTAGAAAAAAGACGCTCTGTCTTGTTACCTTCACCTCCAGTTGAACCCGCTAAAAAATTTTGGCGAGCCGCCGAAGCCAAAGAGCTTTTAAGCCGAACCGAGCTAGCCTATCTCGTGAAGAAAAAAAATTACACTGCCGAAAGCCAGGTTTCTTTTGAAGATGTCTGCGAAATGATTGGCTGGGACAACGCGATTGAGAATGAACTCGAGCTTGTCCTTGGTAAAACCCGCACCTTGTTTTAGATACCTAAAAAGTTATTGCTTACCAAGTCCGTTTTTGTGGGATAACGTAGGGATGGGCAGGGCGGGGTTCCACCTGGGAAGGTGAAGTAAAAATATACCCTGTTTGTTATTCCATATGATGTTTGTTTTTGTAATACCGACGTTCACGAAGTTGTTTTGCACTCTCGCGCAAAGATTTTATTTCTGAGGGTGTGAACCCTAAAAGCTTCTCGAGTACCATTTTATCTGCTATATAATTCGCCTCCTCGTTTTTCCCTACACGTAAGAGCTTATCGAGTTTGTTAACTAGGGATTTGGCAATAGGTTTCTCGAGTCTCGGAAGCAAAATTTGTTTTGCTTCGCTGGGCTCGAGTTTTAACATGCCACCGCCCATGATGTGACCCTCGAGTTCTACACTCAGTGCAACAAGCGAAGTTTGCCAGAGTACAGCCAAATCATTTGCGCTTAACGACGAAGTTTTGTGCAACCGCACAAGATGTAGTGTGTTGGGCGCAACGACCTTAGCATCATTCACGACAAACTGGGCGTGCAAGCCATTCATATAAGTTAGAAACGCATCCGCCTTATATACATGCGGCACTTTATACCAAGGCGAACGCACACGGCATTTATAGGCAGTTTGAATCTTTTGTGATTCGCCGTGTTGAATATACTTGGAAACAGGGGAGAGCTTAGCTGTGTTCGGATAAAACAAATAGCCAGCATCTTTTTCTTGTGCCCAATCTTGTTCTGTAAAGCGCAATCCTTGAAACGCTGAACCTTTGTAAACCGCAGGCTCGAGATGTTCTGCTGGAATTTTCCGCGCGTTTGCACTTTGTCTCGAGACATGAAAATAGTCATTGGCACCTGTGACATAACCAATCCCGACGCTTGCAACGTCACCGAGACGCTGAAAATCTTTATGGTTGCATAACTTCTCGTAAAGGTCTCGAGTCTTTTTTGGGAGTTGGTAGAAGTTTAGTTTGTAGTTCTGTTGCAGAAATTTTTTTCCATTAATGGAGACGGAAGGAAGGGAGAAGGGGGAAGGAGGAAGAAAGATTTTTCTCCTGTCTCCTGTCTCCTGTAGCTTCGCTTCACTGCATAGCCTTCTGTCTCCCAAAGCGTTCGCGTTCTTCAACTCCTGTACATAAAACTGACCTGAGCAACCACCCTTGTTGTCAGCGAATAATAAAAACGTGTCTTGATTGAGTGTAGGGAAGAGCGGTTCACTAAAGCTTAGAAGGGTGATGTGGCCGAAAGACTCGAGCAAAAACTTCAGGACACTCTTTGCGTATTTAGCGTGACCCAGCTCAGCGGGAATCACCATTGCTAAGCGTCCGCCCTCTTTCAGAAATGAGGCTGCGTGAATAACAAAGGCCGCCCACGAACTCGCAAGTTTTGTTAAGGCAATACCTTGTTTCTGTACGTGCGCTAAAGCGCGTTGCCGACTTTCGGTATTAAATTCCTGATAGCGAATAAAGGGTGGATTGCCTACAACAGCATCGAGCTTTGGCAATTGCTTTGGTGTTAAAGCAAAAAAATCTGCTTGTAAAAGTTGGTTTGGATGGAGTCCGAGAGAGGTGTGGAGCTCGAGGCTAACTTGTGCGTGAACCTCAGCATCAAGTTCTACGCCGTAGATTCCACTTGCATTTGTACCGAGTGTTTCAAGTCGCCTTGCTGCTGCTTCCAAAAACACACCGCCACCAAAACTCGGGTCTACCACGTTGTCATGGGCGTGGCGAATCGCCCATAAGACTAGAAAATCTGCAACAGTTTGATTGGTGTAATAGGCACCTAAGGCTTTGGCTCTGTGACCTTTCGGTGCTGGCAACATTGCAGCAGTGTAACAGGAGAAGGTAAAAAGGAGAAGGTAAAGTCCAAAGAAAAAAAGACTAAGACGTTAAGCCTTAGCCTTTGACGGTAGCTTTTGCACTTTTAGCGAGGTGTACCGAAGTCTTGTGTCCAGTAATTTCCTTCTTCACCTAAACCAATCTCGGTAAGGTTTGGATTCATGATGTTCTTGCAGTGTCCTGAACTTTCCATCCATCCATCCATTACAGCTTCGGCAGTGGGATAACCGTAGGCAACATTTTCGGCAGCACTCCGCCACTGATAGCCCTCTTGAGAAATACGCTCATCAAAAGTCGTACCAGGCGCGTAGTGAATAGCGCCTTGGGGTGTGTCGTGGCTCATCTTTTTAGCTGCGTTCATATCCTCACTGTGTTTTTGTGCCGCGGTGGCTAGTTGCGTATTGAGGCTAAGCGCGTTGGCTGGCCCGTAAGAAGTACCACCGCATGTTGCACCTTTTGCTCTCGCTTCATTCACCAAGGTAAGCAACAGATCTAGGTCACTGCTTACGGGCGTTGTGGGCTCGTTAGGTGTGGGTTCTGTAGGTTGTTCAGGTTCTGTAGGTTGCTCAGGCCCAGTGGGATTGTTTGGAGGTGGGTTTGTAGGCTCTTCAGGGGTTGATGGTTGTTCAGGAGTCTCGTCAGGATTTTCGGGTGTACTGGGGTTGGGTAGTGTGGGTTCTTCAGGCTTGCTTGGTGAGGGTTCAACTGGTTCAGGTTGAGGTGTTTCAGGTTCCTCAGGATTCGCTTCGCCAAAGTCAGCGGGTACTAAAACTTGGTCAATAATATGAATGACGGCAGTGGAAGCTTTCAGGTCGGCTTCGATGACAGCGGCTTGGCTGTTCAGTAAGACGGTCTCTCCTTGTTGTTCAATGGTGACTTCCTCGCCCTGCATTGTGGTGATAGTGCCAGCCTCGAGTAAATCCCCTGCGCTTTGTTTGCCTTCAGCAATGTGATAGCTCAAAATGTCACTGAGTTTTTCGGATTCGAGGGTTTGATCATATTTCTCGAAAAATTCTAAGAAGGCTTCGGTTGTAGGTGCAAAGATGGTGTAACTTTGCTTATTGTCTAAGTCTTGTTCTTCTAAAGCAGAACTAAAGGCCTCGAGACGGTCATCTTGCTGCATGACCTCGAGCGCACTTTCAGAACTACTGACAGGTTGCGTACTTTGGCAAGCGACCAAGAGCAGCCACAAAGCGAAAAACAAAATCATAGTGTACGGACGTTTCATATGTTTTCCTCCCTTAATTACAAAAATGACCCAAAGCTAAAATCATCCACGGTCAAAATAAATCCCAAGACATAATACCCTAATCCGTTTACGTGAAGCAAAGATAAAAACTAAGGCATTTTGCGAAATTTCTCAGGGTGAGCAACAGGAGCGGATAAAGGAAGACCGCCACTGGAACTTTGCAAGATGTCCACTTTTTCAAGTAAATAAAGCAAAGAAAATAAAAGGCTAAGACAGTTTGCCTTATTAAGACAAGTGTGTCTTAGTTAAGAACAGTGTGCCTTAGCCTTTGCTCGAAATCTTCACTATTGTTTATCTAGCAAAGTAGTCCAAGCTTGCCTAAATTGATTTAGGGCATATCGGGCTCAGGATAGATGGGCCCTTGAGGATCGGTGGGTTCTTCAGGTGTAGTTGGTTCGGTTGGCTCAGTTGGTTCGGTTGGCTCAGTTGGTTCGGTTGGTTCGGTTGGCTCAGTTGGTTCGGTTGGTTCAGTTGGTTCGGTTGGTTCGGTTGGTTCAGTTGGTTCGGTTGGCTCAGTTGGCTCAGTTGGTTCGGTTGGCTCAGTTGGTTCGGTTGGTTCAGTTGGTTCGGTTGGTTCAGTACATTCAGGGTTTTCAGGTCTTCCTGATTGTCCACGAGCTTCTGGCATTTCTGGTTGTTCAGGAGACTCTGGTTGCCCTGGCATTTCTGGTTGCCCTGGCATTTCTGGCTGCCCTGGCATTTCTGGTTGCCCTGGCATTTCTGGCTCTCCAGAACATTCAGGGTCAGTTCCTGGTTTATCAGGATCAGACTCGCCTAGGTTGGCTGGGACGAGAACTTGGTCAATTATATGAATGACAGAATTAAAAGCCTCTATGTCAGCTTCGATGACCTTGGCAGTGCCATTAAGAAGTACCGCCTCGCCTTCGGCTGTGACAGTAATGTCGCTACCTTGTATGGTTGTGACACTACCCGCAGCTCCTAAATCAGCAGCAGTATATTTACCTTCAACAAGGTGATACGATAAGATCTCACTCAAGTTCATCCCAGACTTGAGAAAGTCCTCTGTTGTTTGCCCTTCTCCACTTAGATAGGCCATAAATGCATCAGAAGTTGGTGCAAAGAAGGTCGTTTCTCCGACAACTGCTTCACCTTTGGTTGTGTCTTCTTCTAAAGCTGAGGTAAATGTATCCAAGCGATCATCGCTTTTCATTACCTGCATAGAATCGAGCGAATCCGTAGTTGGGCTGGTTGTGCTTTGACAAGCTGCCAACACGAATCCTAAAACGAGCAAAATAAGCATTCTTAGTGGATGTTTCATTCTTTCCTCCCGGTTTTTGGCTTTTGATGGGTGTTTCATTTTTCCTCCCATACTTTTTTGGGTTGTATCTGTTAAACGCTAATTGCTTTGCATGTTGAAGGTACGTAGGTATGGATTTGTCACGAAAGAAAGCAAATAGTTTTGATGATCCCCCAATTACATAGTGTCTTGCAAACACTGTCTCGAGCTTATATATAACGAACTAACCCCCAATCTCCTAATTACCTTTCGTTAGGACTCGTTAATACAAGACGCTGCAAACCATAACTCAGCAATTAATGAAAAAAATGGCATAAAAGCTACTTTTCACTCTAAGAATCCCTATTATTTTGCAATTTGTTACAGTAAAATGTAACAATTGGTTATAGTACAAATGATAATGGGAGCAAATCGATCATAAAAAATGAATGGTGTCATCAAGAAATGACCAAAATAGATCTTCGAGTTTATGAGGGCGGAAACTTTGTTATCGTTTCCTTTTGGGACAAATGTCAAGATTGACACTATTTTCTCATGTTGGTATTCTGCCCCTGGATTACGCGACATCGGTCATTCCCCCACAACACCCCTACTAACAAAGACCTGGCGTGAAGTGAGTGCTGTGACCCCTAAGCCGCGTTTTTTTGTGCCAAAAGCATCAATCTAAAGTTTTCCAGTTATAGTATTGTGTTTCAGAACACGAAAGGAGGGGCATTTGGAAGCCAAGGGTGAACAACTCTTACAGAACTTGGTCAACCAGGAGAAAGCAATTTCTGCCAAGGTAGACAGTTCTAAGGAGCAAGCGGCGAAACTCGTCGCGGATGCTCACGCAGAGGCCGCTTCGCTTAAATCTTCTGCTACGCAGAAGGCCGAAGCCCTCTATAAAGATGTCATGCAAAAAGCCAATGTAGACGCGGACGCTGCCAAGAACGAGCTGTTAGCGAAAGCCAAGCAGGAAGCAGGCATGATCGAGTCGTTGGCAAAAGCCAACCTAGAGAAAGCCGTCAAGATGGTGTTGGAGCGTGTCTTACCATGAGCAAGATAGGTCGTGACGTATGAGTATTGCCACGATGAGT
>JBOFGY010000242.1:0-5918 GCA_051649365.1 Trueperaceae bacterium | reverse complement strand
TCGTTGACCCTTTTTATTTTGGTCATACCCTTAACTCGATTGAACGTCTCGTCGCCGTCCTTGGCAGGCGCATCGAAATGAGCTATCCGAAAGCTGCTTGATAGGGTACGTGTATCAAAAAACTTGACAGAGCTGGGCGGTAGACGGATTGTGAGATTGTCCATAAACACTGGTGAAATCTTGCCCTGATTATCTCTTGCTTTTTTGTCAACACAATGATATTGTTGTGTTATGATTCCAGCCTTTACGGACGATGGGTTCTTACCTGAGGGCATTCACGAAACAAGCTGGGACGAGTTGCAAACACGTTACAGCACAACAGCACATCGCAAACGCTTACTGGTGGGTTTATGATCTTCCCCCAAGAAACTGGAGACAGAGTTAAGTAACTCCATGCCAAAATGGAGGTTACTATGGATAAGCGAAAAACGTACACAGCAGAATTCAAGAGAGAAGCGATGCGATTGGCAGAGCGACCAGGGTCAAGTGTGCTGAAGATTGCCAAGGATTTGGGGGTATCAAGCCATAGCTTGTATGCTTGGCAAAAAGCCGCGAAGAACCAAGGGACGTTGGCGTTTCCAGGACAGGGCAAGATTTCCTTGACAGCAGAGCAAGAGGAGAATCGCAAGTTAAAGCGAGAACTCGAGCTAGTGAAACAGGAACGAGACATCTTAAAAAAAGCGGTGGGGTTCTTCGCCAGGGAAAGCAAATGAGATACGCATTCATTAAGGAACACCGTCTGCAATGGACGGTTACCATGATGTGTAAAGTGTTGGAAGTCGCGGTTAGCGGCTTCTATCATTGGTTGAAGCGTCCTGTCAGCAAACGAATCCAAGAGAATGAGGAGCTAACAAAACAAATCCTGATGTTTCATTGTGGCCGTCGTTGCACGTATGGCTCACCGCGTATCCACAAAGATATGAAAGCTGCTGGTTACAGGGTCAGCGAAAACCGTGTTGCAAGGTTGATGAAACAAAATGCTATACAGGGTAAAGCAAAACGTGAATTCAAGACAACCACGACTTCTAAACACCAGCGTCCGAGAGTAGAGAATCTGGTCAAGCAGAATTTTCAAAGTGCGGAACCCAATAAACTTTGGGTTAGTGACATTACCTACATCGCCACCTTGGAAGGTTGGCTGTATTTGGCTGTCATCCTTGATGTGTTTTCCCGAAAGATTATTGGCTGGGCTTTCTCAGAGAGATTGACGGATGACCTAGTTTTAGCCGCACTTCTTATGGCAAAGCATCAACGACAAACAGCCGCAGGACTGATTCATCATTCCGACCAAGGGAGTCAATACGCCAGTCACGATTTCCAGGCAAGTCTCAAAGACCATGACATCACCCAAAGCATGTCAGGAAGGGGCAACTGTTATGACAACGCATTAGCCGAGAGTTTCTTTGCAACACTTAAAACCGAAGAAGCTGACGGTGTACCTTATGAAACAAGACAACAAGGTAAAACTAGCATCTTCAGTTACATCGAAACCTTTTACAATGCTAAGCGCAGGCATTCGTCCTTAAACTATCTTTCACCCGATGACTTTGAAAGGCTATACTTGGCTAAAGTTGCTTAACTCCTACTCCACTAAACTGGGGGAATTTCATTACGCCATGCCCTCTCAGATTTAGCTTTAGCTGGATATAAAACTGTTTATGTAGATGGCAGTTTCATCACCACGAAAGCAACACCGGGTGATTTTGATGCTTGCTGGGATGAAGAAGCTGTTGATTGGGATGCTTTGGATGAAACCCTGCTGACTTTTGATAACGCCAGGGCTGCTCAGAAACTTAAATATGGTGGTGAGCTTTTCCCAATGAATGCTCACGCAGATCCTTGGGGTAATAGGTTTATTGATTTCTTCCAGGTTGACAAGTCCACTCAGCAACCCAAAGGCATTCTCAGACTCAGCCTTGAGCAATGGCAGGCGTAACGGAGGGTTTATGATCCAGAACGAGCGAGAATACAAAATCACGAGAGCCGAAGCAGATAAGTTTACTGAGGCGTTAGCAGCCTTTGAAAAGAACACACCCGAGGGTCATCCTAAAATGCGTAAGGCTTATAGAGATGCCATGAAGAGTCAGCTCGAGGAGCTGCAAGATCAACTGAGTGATTACGAAACTCTCAAACTGGGACGAACCAACACCTTAGCGATAGCGTCCCTGGATGAGTTACCTAAAGTGTTGATTCAAGCTCGTATTGCGGCAGGGTTATCCCAGAAAGACTTAGGTGAAAAACTCGGACTCAAGGAACAACAAATTCAACGCTACGAAGCTACGCTCTATCAATCTGCGAGTCTGACGCGGTTGCTCGAGGTCACTCATGCCCTCGAGGTTCGTTTGGATGGTCACGTGATATTGGGGCAGTGATGGGTGTGGCTTAAGGGGGCTTGTGTTTGTTACTCGCTGGTTGTGCTCGGCGTTTTTATAGAACCCGCACGAAAACCAACGCTAAGGAACTAGGTCAACTATTAACCCACTTTAAGAAATGCAAGCAGAGCAAGCACAGACGAAGCTCGAGTTAAAAATAACCACCGTTTTATTTAACTCTTCTCAAGGTGTCCACTACCCCTTAAAAATAGCCCTTTTCGAGTAAAGAAAACCCGTTAAGAAAATCAAAGTAACCTAAACGGAGCAGTGATGAGTTTACTTTACTCGAGGAGGGAGTCCTATGCAAATTGGCTACGCACGGGTCAGCACCAAAGACCAGAGTTTCAACCTACAAACCGACGCGCTCAAAAAAGCAGGCTGCCAGGAGATTTTTCGTGAGGTGGCCAGTGGCGCGAAGACAGCGCGACCCGTACTCGAGGACGTACTCTCGAGGCTTCGTGCCGGTGATGTCTTGGTGGTTTGGAAACTGGACCGCTTAGGTCGTTCGCTTGCTCACCTCGTCACGCTGACGAATGAACTGCTGGCTCGCAAAGTTGGTCTAGTGAGTTTGAACGATCCGATTGATACACGCACCCCGCAAGGTCGTTTGGTCTTCAGCTTCTTTGCGTCCCTTGCTGAATTCGAGCGTGACCTCATTCGTGAACGTACCCAGGCAGGCTTGGAAGCGGTACGAGCGCGTGGCAAACACGGTGGCAGACCCAAAGGTTTACCCAAACAGGGTGAAGCAACGGCGATGGCCGCCGAAACACTTTACAAAGAAGGAAAGCTCAGTGTGCAGGCGATCTGTGAGCAGCTCGGTATCAGTCGCCCGACGCTTTACACCTACCTGGAGTATCGCGGGGTGAAGTCAGGCTCGCGCCAAGCGAGTAAACGCTAGGACTTCCCATGACACGAGGCTTTCTCAGTGACCTCGAGCGAACGCGGCTTAGTAAGCTATCCCGAAGACCTGAGTCACGAAGACTTGGGACGTTTCTTCACGCTGAATGGCAGTGACCTCGCACTCGTCAAGCAACAAAGGGGTGACCACAACCGTCTTGGCTTTGCCTTGCAACTTTGCACCTTGCGTTACCTGGGATTTATTCCTGACACGTTGCTTCAACCACCAGAAGATGTTCTTCGTCTGCTCGCACAACAGTTGGATGCTTCAGTTTCCGTTCTAAAACTCTACGGCGAGCGAGAACAAACCCGTAGTGACCATTTACTCCAAGTCATGAAAACCTTGGGCTATCGTTACAGCCTGCCCCTAGACCTTGTTGAACTCGAGCGGTGGCTGACGGAACGCGCCCTCGAGCACGACACACCCACGTTTCTGTTACAACTCCTCTGCGAACAGTTTCGCTGGCAACGGATTGTCAGACCAGGTTTGACGAGTCTGGAACGCATCGTGGCAACCAGCTCGAGAACGCGCTCGTGAAATCACCTTCGAGCGTGTTTTACCCTTGTTGGTGGGTGAAAGAAAAACGTTTCTCGATGGTCTGCTCAAAGCAACTGAGGGAAGTGACCGAATAAACCTTAGATGGCTTCAACAAATGCCAACGGATCACGTCGCTTCTCAAATCCTCACCACCCTCGACAAGATTTGTTTTCTGCAACAGGCAGGTGTAGAAGATTGGGACCTCAGCAATCTCAATCCCAACCGTCTCAAACTGTTAGCGAACATCGGCGCGAGGTCGAGCAACCAACAATTACAACGTTCATCTGAGCAGCGTCGCTACCCCATCCTGCTCGCCTTTCTCAAGCAAAGCCTTTTTGACCTTGGTGATGTCGTGCTCGATTTAGTAGATGCCTGTCTATGGGAATGTCACACCGATGCAAAACGTGAACTTGACGAGCTGCGCTTGCAAGCCGCACAAACCACCAACGAAAAATTACGCAGCTATGCCGACATCTTGAAAGTCGTGATTGACAAAGACATAGACGATACGGCGGTTAGGTCTACGATTTTCGAGCGGCTCCAACTTCCTCAGCTCGAGCGTGAAGTCGCAGAAACTCAAAGCCTCATCCGCCCTGAAAACGACGAAGCGATTGACCTGTTGGGTGAACGCTACAGCTACATTCGCAGGTTTGCTCCCAGGTTTCTTTCCACGCTTACCTTTCTGTCACACAAACAACATGACCCTCTGCTCGAGGCGGTGATCTTGCTCAAAGACCTGAACGCCAAAGCAGAACGCTCGCTGCCACGCACGGCACCACTCAGTTTTATCTCTGAAGCCTGGCGGAGTTACGTGGTGGAACAGAATGGCAAACTCAATCGTCGCTACTATGAACTCGCTGTACTTGGCATGTGACTAGAATTGATGTAAAAAGTGGTGACTGAAGTTACGCAGAAGCAAAAAGAGCAGCAACATCGCAAGAAGTAACAACGATTTTACGAGAGATGCACCTCTTTCTAAGTTTATAGTGGGAGGCTTTATATTTAGGTTTAAGGCTGTCCAAGAAGAGGAAGGCAAGTAGACCAGCCATTAAGTGACGACGGTAAGCAGTTGCCGAGCGTAGTTGGCAACCTTGCCAGCCACATTCTTGTTTGAGGACGCGAAAGACTTCGTCGATGGGGCTACGTTGCTTGTAGAGGTCACGCACCTGTTGACGGGTAAGCTCCAAGTTACTCGAGACAAAGTATTTTGCGCCATGCCGGTAAACCACGACAGGTATTTTGCCTTCGAGTAAGCCCTGTGCCGACCAGTAGGGGATGCGCTTGCACCAGTGTTTAATTTGCTGACCATTTAGCTTGCGATTCTTTTTGAGTCTGGTGACGAAATGCCAATGATAGCCAAGGATTTGCTGCATTAACGCCCTGGAACCATAGTAGGAATCGAACAACACATACTCGGGCTTTAACTTCAGCACATCATGGGCAAAGGCTAAGAGTTTCATAGCTAAATCGAGCTTGCTCACCCCCTTGCCCCTGTAGATATGAAATATCAAGGGAATGCACCTTTTGCCATCACTCCAGCACAACAACACGATGTTGAGTCCATACACGTAATTCCCCGTTTTGCTGTCCCTGAGCTTAAAAATACATCGCAGTCCTTGGGTGTACTTCTCCAGGATGGTGTCATCCAGGATTAAATAGCCTTGACCTAACGCACTTTTCGTAACGAAAGCGACGAGAACACGTAACCACTGCCCATTTTTCTGCAAGGTTCGCGTGAACGAGTCGTGTGAGGCTCCTTCAACAGACTCAGCAAAACTCAAGGCAGAGTTGTTCTCTATAGAAACAATCAACGCATGGACATAACGGAAAATCAGTGCTAGATTCATCTTTGGGCCTCCTGGGCAAAGAGAGGCCCTATTCTATTGACTTTTAGTGCTCTTTTATAGCCTGCGTAACTTCAGTTATTAACTTCTCCAATAATGCCAAAGTTTGCCGTAGGGGTTGCCCGTCACGCCGTTCGCTCGACTCTCCTTTCTGGCTCGAGTCTTAGACGTTTACGTTAGGCCCTTTCTTGGGTTACTTGGCTGATTGTCAAGGTTCGCGGTTAGTGCTTAACCAACTGTCTTTATTATATGGCGTAGCATATATAT
>JBOFGY010000241.1:0-3538 GCA_051649365.1 Trueperaceae bacterium | reverse complement strand
GATAAATCTGAACATTGTTGATAAATCCGAACTAACGAATCCTGTCTCCTACCCCCTATCTCCTCTCTCCTGTCTAGGTATAATAAAAAAGCTAAAAGTTACGAGGCAGCATCTAACCCATGAAAGGAGCAAGCCCAATGGCTGATGTCCTAGACGAAATTTTAAGTCATGACCGCTCACAACTCGCCCCAGACGAGCTAAAAAACTTGCAAGATGTAGAACTCAAGGAGTGGCTCGAGTCCCTCGAGTACGTTCTCGCAAGTGGCGGCAACCACCGCGTTAAGGAGATTCTGGAAAGGCTCGAGACCTATGCCGAAGAGCACGGAGTCGCTGTGAGCTTTACCGCACAGACACCCTACATCAATACAATTCCTGTGGAAGAGGAACCTCAATACCCAGGAAACCTCGAAATTGAAAAAAACATCCGCGACTGGATTCGCTGGAACGCTATGGCAATGGTTGTTCGTGCGAATAAAAATAGTGACGGCATCGGCGGACATATTTCTACTTACGCCTCTGCTGCCACACTCTACGAAGTTGGCTTTAACCACTTCTTTAGAGGGCAAGATGCCGGGCAAGATGCCGACATGATTTTCTTTCAGGGTCACGCAAGCCCAGGAATTTATGCAAGGTCGTATCTCGAGCGCAGACTCGACGTAAAACACCTCCGTAATTTTCGCCGTGAATTGCAAACAGATCACCCTGGTCTCTCAAGCTACCCGCACCCTTGGCTCATGCCGAATTATTGGCAGTTCCCAACGGTGTCAATGGGCTTAGGGCCCATTCTCTCTATTTATCAAGCAAGGTTTAATCGTTATCTAGAAAACCGTAACTTAAAACCCAAAGGCAACGCTAAAGTTTGGGCTTTCTTAGGTGACGGTGAAACCGACGAACCAGAAACACTCGGTGCCATTAAATTTGCTGCACGCGAAAAGTTAGATAACATCATCTGGGTTATTAACTGCAACTTACAGCGTTTAGACGGCCCCGTGTTTGGCAATGGGCAGATTATTCAAGAACTCGAGGGCATCTTTCAGGGTGCAGGCTGGAACGTCATCAAAGTGGTCTGGGGTCGCGGCTGGGATACGCTGTTGCAAAAAGACAAAGACGGTTTACTCGTTAGGAGATTCGCGCAACTTGTTGATGGTGAATCACAACGTTACGCTGCGTTTGGCCCGAGCGAACTCCGTAAAGGCTTTTTTAACACACCCGAATTGCAGGCACTCATTGAAGGCTGGACAGATGAAGACTTAGCAAAACTCAATCGCGGTGGTCATGACCCGATTAAAGTTTATTCTGCGTACAAACGCGCAGTAGAACATACAGGTTCACCGACAGTCATTCTTGCTAGAACTGTTAAAGGCTACGGCATGGGTGAAACAGGCGAAGGTAAAAACGTCGCGCACCAACAGAAAAAAATGGCCAGGGATGAACTCGTCGCTTTCCGTAACAGATTCAAAATTCCGATTAAAGATGAAGAGATTGATAACTTCCCCTTCTATAAACCAGAAGAAAACAGCCCCGAACATCAGTACTTAACCGAGCGTCGCAAATCACTTGGTGGCGCAGTTCCCGAACGTCGCGTAAAAGCTGTCCCACTCGCCGCACCAGCCGAAGCAGACTTTGAAGAATTTATGACAGGCAGCGAAGGCCGCGAGATTTCAACCACGATGGTCTTCGTCTCCATTTTGCGCAAACTCTTGCGCGACCCAAACTGGGGCAAGCTCGTCGTGCCGATTATTCCTGATGAAGCACGCACGTTCGGGATGGAAGCTTTGTTTAGACAGATTGGAATTTACTCGAGCTACGGTCAGCTTTATCAGCCTGTGGATTCTGATAATTTGCTCTACTACAAAGAACAAAAAGACGGACAGATTTTGGAAGAAGGCATCACTGAAGCTGGCTCGATGTCCTCCTTCATCGCCGCAGGTACGGCGTATGCAAGTCACGGTGTCAACACAGTTCCCTTCTTTATTTATTATTCGATGTTTGGCTTCCAGCGCATTGGTGATTTAGCTTGGTTGGCTGGTGATATGCGAACGAAGGGCTTCATGCTCGGTGCTACTGCTGGACGCACCACACTTGCGGGTGAAGGCTTGCAACACCAAGATGGTCACAGCCACTTGCTTGCCTATCCTATTCCAAACTTAAAAGCGTATGACCCGACCTATGCTTATGAAATGGCAATAATTATTCGTGAAGGCATGTACCGCATGTATGAAAAACAAGAAGACATCTTCTATTACCTCACCGTGGGCAATGCCAACTACGCAATGGCGAAAACACCTGAGCATTTAAGCCGTAAAGAGTTAAAAACAGGCATCTTGCGCGGAATGTATAAGTTCAAACTAAGCGCGAAGAAAAACAAACTCAAAGCACAACTTTTTGGCAGTGCCTCGATTATGGTTGAAGTATTGAAGGCACAGGAGATGTTAGAAACCTACAAAGTCTCTGCTGACGTGTGGAGTGTTACCAGTTACAAAGAGCTTCACCGTGACGCTTTGCAAGTTGAACGCGAAAACCGCCTCAACCCAAGTACAACACCGAAAAAGTCTTTTGTAGCAGAACAGCTCGAGAAAGAAAAAGGAGTCTTCGTTGCAGCATCAGACAACATGAAGATTCTCTCAGACTCTCTCGCTAAACACTTGCCCAAACCTATGCTGTCACTTGGTACAGACGGTTTCGGACGCAGCGAAGCACGTGAAGAACTGAGAGACTTTTTCGAGGTAGATGCCAAACACATCACCTACGCCACGCTCTACGCCCTGATGCAAGAAGGCGAACTCGATGCAAAAACGGTAGAGAAGGCAAGAGACGAGCTTGGGATTAAGGCTGATAAACTGAATCCATATGTTGCCTAACGGCAGTTGAAGGTAGGAAGGTTAAAGGTTAAAGGTTAAAATCATCAACCTTCCTACCTTTAACCTTCAACCTTTAACCTTTAAGGAGTTATCGTGGCAGAATTCAAACTTCCAGAAGTCGGTGAGGGAATTACTAAAGGCACCATCGTAAATGTACTTGTCAAAGTTGGTGACACGGTTGCCAAGGATCAACCTGTGATTGAGCTCGAGACTGACAAAGCCGTCGTCGAAGTTCCCTCGAGCGTGGCGGGTGTCGTGCAAGAAATTCGTGTACAAGCAAATAAGGAAGCGAATATTGGTGATGTGATTTTAGTTGTTGGCGAAGGAGCAGCCGCGCCGACACAAGCTGAGGCACCAAAACCAGACGCGCCCAAAGAAGCAGGTAAAACCGAGGCCAGCAAAGAGAACGAACTCAAGTCTGATGCCGTGACCGCAGCCAAACAAGAGCCCGAGCCTGTTTCTGCAAAAGAGGTAGAAACTCCAAAACCTTCAGCGCAAAATACTCCAGCATCCCCAAGCGCATCCCAACACAACACGGGTAAAGAAACACCGCCCTCCACGACTTACACATCATCCACTGCAAAACCTGCTGTTGGGCCCACAGGTGAACGTAGACTTCTCCCTGCGGCACCTTCAGTAAGACGCATGGCTAGAGAGATGGGCGTAAGTTTGCAGGA
>JBOFGY010000240.1:0-11932 GCA_051649365.1 Trueperaceae bacterium | reverse complement strand
TCGAGTAACCCAGGTTGCCTTGCAGAACTTGGCTTAGCCACGTCCAGTACTGAACGTAAAACGGTTTGTCAAAACCGTAGTCACGTATCACCTTGTCTAGGTTACGAAGCTCTCTATCACTCCTGACAAAATTAGCCGCACGCCGTTCGGCGGGAATCGCTTGTAACATAGCGACAATTACAATTGAAATCCCGAAGAGAACGACAGGAACCATAACGAGGCGGCGGCTAATAAAGGTCAGCATGGTATTAGTTTTTAGACAAATCTTTCCAGTAGTGGCGACCCAAAAGTACCGGGTTAAAGTAGATACCTTGCAGGTTGTCTCTCGAGATTAAAAAGACATCGTTTAACGGTGTGTTAAAGGTGGGTACGGTGTCATAGATATGCTGTCCGACTTGGGCGTACAGTGCAGCCGCTTGGTCCTCTGAGGGTGCATTAAGTGCGCCATCAAGTAGTTCATTGAGCTCTTCGTCTACATAGTTGGTAAAGCCGTTGTAATTGCCTTCTGTACCCGTGTAGTACAAATCATAAAGCAGGTTGTCTGCTCTGGGGTAATCCATGTACCAGTTTACGTTAATGATGGGTAGTTTACCCTCTTCGCGCAGCGTGAAGAATTCATCTTCGGCAAGTGTAACGATGTCTAGCCTGAATTTGTCATTGAGGCTTTCGATGTTGGCTTTGAGAATCTCGAGTTCAATCAGGGGACTGTACGTGGCGATGGAGAGCTGAAAGCCTGTTTCCCAAAGTTGTCCGTCCCAGGCAGCACGGAAAGCCTCTTCGGCTTTCTCTGCGTCAAAGGTGTAGACCGGTAGGTCTGGATTGTAACCAGGTACGAAAGGTGGAATGGCCATCGTGCGTTGTGAAGCGCGTCCGTCTGTTGAAGCAATAAATTCGTCGGGGTCAAAGCTGTAAGCAAACGCCTTACGCACGTTGATGTCGGAGAAGAAATCAGCAGGAATACCCGCACCATCCAAGGCACCTGAACCGACAAACTCGTTGCCGTCTTCGGTATTGATGTCTTGATTAAAGGCAATGACGGCCATTTCGGCGAGTTGCCACTCAGGATTCTCGTGAACGGTAATACCTTCACTGCCGCGCAACTTGGCCTCGAGGAAGGTCCACTCACCTGACATCTCGACTATATCAGCGTCACCGTTTTGCAAAGTTAGCGCAGCAGCATCTAAATCTTTGGCGATACTGTATTGCACCTTGCTAAGTGCAGGAGCCTCACCCCAATAGCCTTCAAAAACTTCAGCAAAAACATTTTCACCATCATAATTAACAAATTTATAAGGGCCTGTACCACTAACATTTTCGTCTAAGAATGCGGGGTCGGCATCAATCCAGTCACGGTAAGTCGCTTCGGTGCCGTCCCATTCGCCGTTGGCTTTCGCATATTCGCTGTCTACGATTGCGGTGGGATAGGTTGCCATTTTGACAAAGAAACTGGGGTCGGGCTTAGGCAGATTAAACTGCACGGTGTAATCATCCACGCACGTTACCGAGGTGTCTACCATCTGCCAGTAAGCAGCATAGCCCGCCTCGGCACCTTCCCAACTGTCCGTTTCCCAGTCGTCGCTCGAGGTATCAACGCCTGCTTCTTCTGCAAGGCTCGTGACATAACCGTCAGCATTGTCAAAGTCCTCACCGAGTAGGGAAATCCCTACATAAAAGGTGAGTCCACTGTAAATAACAAGAATGCGCTCGAGCGAATACTCGACATCTTTACAACTAAAAGGATTGCCACTGTGAAAGGTCACGCCCTCACGCAGTTTGTAAGTATGCACGAGCCCATCTTCAGACGCGCTGTGTTCGGTGGCGAGCAGTGGAACGAGATTGTCCGTGCTCTCTTTATCAAAACCGTAAAGGCTTTCATAAAGATTGTAGGTGACTTCAGCATCGGTGTTCGTACCAACATGTGCTGGGTCGAAATTTTCAATAAACTCGTCTACCGATTCAACATAATGGAGTTTGATAAGCGTGTCGGATGCCGTTTGCGCGCTGCTCCACATACACACCAGCAAAAAACATAAAGCGTAGATAAAGCGTAAGGTTGGTTTCATAATCCTCCCAAAAATATCTGTGACTAAGTTGATGTAACAAAACTAAGCACGTCGCTTAGTAAGTACCTAAAGTAAGTTGCCTAGTCGTAATCCGCCTAGGATGGTTGCTGCTCCTTGTTGCTGTTTGAATTTTATAAATTCAGTACAGCAACCATGTGAGACAATAAAGGCTAAAGTTTAATAATCTGTAGTATAAATTTCAATAGTGCTCTCTTCAATAGACAAAATGTCGGTCAAATATCTTTTTAATTTAGACATACTGTCACTCCTTCTTAACTTCTGACATCCAGCCAGCTTTGCAGCGCGTCACCAAGTAAACTCCAGCCCAAACCGTAAAGCAAAATCGTGATACCTGGAAAAAATGTCACGTACCAATACGCGAACGGGTTACCCGGTAAGCCTTGCAACCAGCCACGCGCAAACTCCACGAGCCTGCCCCAGTCGGCGTATTCAATCGGCGTGCCAATGCCTAAAAATGACAAGGCACTCATTTGGAGTGGTGTCGTTCCCATGCTCAAAATACCTAGCACGATAATCGGTTTGGCGACATTGGGTAAAACGTGGCGCAGCATGATTCTAAAGGGGTTGCTGCCGAGTGCCCTCGAGGCTTCAATGTACTCGAGTCCTCTTAGTCGCAAGACTTCCCCACGCACCACCCGCGCGTAAATCGCCCAGTTGACGAGGATGAAGGACAAAGCAACATTAAACATGCCTTCGCCCAAAAGCGTCGCTAAAATGACGGACAGAATAAGACTCGGGAACGCATAAACAATATCGGTAAAACGCATGAGCAGCGTGTCGAGCGCACCGCCAAAGTAACCACCAACCACACCAATCGAAATGCCAATCAAAAGATTAAAAATTACAACGATAAACGCCGTGCCAATGAGAGAGCGTGTTCCCCAAACGAGCCCATAGCGAATGTCATAACCTTCGACAAGACCAAACGGTGCCTCACGACTTGGCGGAATAGGCTCGCTGCCATAATCGAGCTTCGTCATCGTGAAACAGGAGAGAGGCGGGGCAACGCTTGCACGCAGTAACACGAGTGGCGTAAGGGCTCCGTCTTTCGAGCCTGTTAATTGTTTGCGGCAGATTTCTATAGGTGGCGCAAGCAGTGGCGCGGCAATCGCACTTAACACGTAGAGCACGATAATCACTAACCCAATCAAGGCAGCCTTGTTGCGCCCAAAAATCTTGACGAGTCGCCCCTTGCCCTTGCGCGTTTCAGCTCGAGGTGACAAGGTTACACGCTGTGTGCCTGTCATTCATACCTCACTCGAGGGTCAACCAGGGCGTAGAGAATATCCGCCAGCAGATTGCCAAACAAAACAAAGGTTGCGGTAAAAAGTGCGAAGCCAAGAATGCCCGCATAGTCCAGCATACTGGCAGCTTGCGCTCCCCAGCGGCCAATGCCAGGATAAGCAAAAATCGTTTCGGTGAGCATCGAACCTGTGAGGAGATTGCTGAGTAAAAATCCGCCCAACGTCACAACGCTGATGAGTGCTGGTCTGCGGGCATGTTTGAGGTGAACGGCTTGATTGCCCAAGCCCTTCGCCCGCGCGGTTCGCACGAACTCGCTCGAGAGCGTTTCAATCATTGAAGCCCGCATGGTCTGAACGATGAGCGCACAGGAGACTAAAACGAGCGTCGTCACGGGTAAAATGAGATGGCGTAGCACGTCGAGAAAAACATCAAAGCGTCCTGCCAACAAGGTATCTATCGTTAAAAGACCCGTCACTTTTTTGATGTCACCAATCACAAACAGCAGCGAATACTCGTTCGAGATATTGCCGATGCCAGGCAAGATTTTGAAGCCACCGTAAAACACGGCCATAAGATAAAAGGCAACGATAAACGGCGGCAAGTTGTAACCCGTCACTGTAAAAATTTTTAGAGCCTGATCCGCCCAGCGTCCTTTATTGAGTGCGGAGAGTGTACCGAGCCAAATCCCTACCCCGATAATCGGAACAATCGCAAAGAGAGTTAGCTCGAGCGTTGCGGGGAAACGCTCGAGCATCGTCGTGAGGACGCTTTCACCACTGGCTCTCGAGAACCCTAAATTGCCTTTCACAGCTTCCTTGAGCCAGTACCAATACTGCACGAAAAAGGATTTATCTAAACCACGCTGCTCGATCACCTTTGCTGGATTGTTAAGTTCACCTGCGTTGCTGGCAAAAGCCTGTGCCCGTTCTTCGGGCGAGAGCAGTTGTGCCAGACCCACAATCATCAGTGAGATGGCCAGTAGCACGACAGGCAAAAGAAGTAAGCGGCGCAGGAGAAAGAGCAGCATAGGATTATTCCTTTGTTAAGTCCTTCCACTGCAAGTAGCCGTTAGGGTAAAGGTTTGGGTTATAGCTTTCTTCAAAGCCTTTGATTTCTGAGCGGTAGAAAATCGGCACGAGCGGTTCTGGCAGTACGATAAAAGGAACTATCTCATTCGCACGCTCGGCGACTTGCCCTAATATCTCTGCGCGTTTTGCTTCGTCCTGTGCTGTGTGATAGGCCTCGCTTAAAGCGTCAAAGCCTGTATCGCCATTTGAGAACGTGCCGTAGTAGCTGTAACCGTAGGACAAATAAAAGCTATCTAAGTAGTAAGAAATCGAAACATTATCTGTCCAGTCGTAGTCGTAGAGAACTGCATAATTTTCAATGCCGTCTTCCATCTCCTCGTCATCAAAACCAGAAAT
Source organism: Trueperaceae bacterium (assembly GCA_051649365.1). Classification (GTDB taxonomy): domain Bacteria; phylum Deinococcota; class Deinococci; order Deinococcales; family Trueperaceae; genus CAVTAE01. The sequence goes on along the minus strand of JBOFGY010000240.1, from coordinate 7,179 downwards.
GTTGATTTTGAATTTGGGGTTGAGTTGTTCCAAACCTACTTTAAGATTTTCCATCACCGCGTCGTCGGGGCGGTAGAGTCCGTCACCCCAGACAAAATCAATCGTGAAGCCTTTTTCCCAGACTTCGCCACCCCAGGCTTGCTCGAGTTCCTTACGGGCAAGTTCTAAGTCATAGCTAATGCTCGGCACGTCGGCAGCAATCCCTGTGCTCCCCAAGTAAATCGCAGGCACGGCGAGGTTCGGGCTTATCTTGCCCTGACCGTTGTAAGCGACATCAATCAGGCGTTGTTGGTCAAACGCAGCAGCAAACCCTCTGCGAACGTGAATATCGCTAAAAAAGTCTGGTGGAATGCCTTCGCCATCTAGTTTGCCACTGCCAAGCACGGGGCTTTCTGGGTTGATGTTTTGGTTGAAGTAGAGAATTTCGGCGGTGGTGTGGTCTGCGTAGAAAACTTCTACACCTTCTGAACCCTCGAGCTGCTTGCCAAAATTCACAGGCAGCCACTGCACCATATCCACGTCACCATTTTTTAGGGCGAGAGCCGAGCTATTAAAATCTGGCACGAGTTGCACGATGACATTTTCAATATTGGCGGGTGCACCCCAGTAATCAGCAAACCGCTTAAAGACAAGTTGGTTAGGGTCACTGCTCACCATCTGGTAGGCGTTGGTTCCTGCTGAAACTTTATCTAAACTCGATTCGCTGATGTCGGCGTTAAACCAGGTCGCCCAGTCGTCTTCAGTGCCGCTCCACTCCCCGTTGTCAACGGAAAAGGTTTTGTCGTAAATCATGGCGAGGCTCAGGTTTTCAATAAAGTCTGCACTGGATTCGACGAGTGTAACGACAAGTTGATTCGCTTCGTTGCAGCTAATCGCTTTGCTCACCGCAGCAAACCCTGGATCAGTAGCGAGGCGTTCACCACGCTCGTCTAAAAAGTCTCGTCCGATTAAAAACGGCAAGAAAAACTGACCAGGAGGGCCGCCCTCGGGGCCACCCACCGTAATGAGGCGACGCAAGCTGTATTCAGCATCCTGGCAGGTCAGCGTATTACCCGAATGAAACTTCACGCCTTCACGCAGTGTAAAGGTGTACTGCATGTTGTCTTCAGAAACTGCCCACTCGGTAGCGAGTGACGGCACGACTTGCCCTGCTTTATCAATCGCAACCAATGCTTCATAGGCGTTATTGCCAATGTAGGCTCTTGGAAAATTGCAACACGAACCACTGGGGTCTAGGACACCAGGGATTTCGTCCACTGCAATCACCAAAATATCTTTGTTTTGCGCCAGACTAAAGCAGCACAACAACCATCCTAAAAAAATCAAGCCAACTTTCATATCCGCTTACCTCCTCTTAAACTAAAGCCGCACCAAAAAGTGCATTGCTTTGGTGTACTTCCTGAAGTGTTTTTATGTGAATGTCTGTGTTTCACGGTGAGCCTATCTACTTTGCGGGGTGTAAACAATAGACAGTTTGTCTAAGCGAGATGGGGTGAGACTAGACGTTTTAACGAGACATTGCTTTATGACCGAGACGTGGCTTTACTCAAGTGATCTTTGAAGGTGTGCTCGAAGACACGCGCAGCCTCGAGAATATCGTCTGCTAGAGCTTTCCTGACGGCATTGGCATTTTGTGAGCGCAACGTTTTAATAATCGTGCTGTGCTGATCGGGCAAAGACTCGACTGTTTCTGCCTGACCCAACTGCTCGAAGGTTGCGAGATAAGGCCCACCACGCAACCACAGTGTCTCGACGAGCGAAAGCTGCAACTGATTTTTTGCCAGGCGGTAAATCGTAAAGTGAAACTGCTGATTGATACTGGTGATGTCTAAGTAACTGCGTTTATTTTTGATAGCTGCAAGATAATCCTCATTGATTTGTTTGAGCGTTTTGAGAACGTCGGGTGTAACGTTCGTCGTTGCTTGTGCGGCGAGGTCGCCCTCGAGCAAAGCCCTCACCTTGGTGAGTTCACGAAACCGCTCGAGCGACAGCTCAGGCACACGAATCAGGCGATTGGGCAAAAGTTCCAGTGCGCCCTCTGCGGTGAGCCGCCGAATTGCGTCGCGCACGGGCATCACACTCGTGCCGAGCATGGTCGCTAGTCCGCGCAAGGTCACGACTTGCCCGAGCGACAGTCGCCCGCTCATCATCGCTTTGCGAAGTTGCCCGTAGACTTTATCTGAAAGTGTGGTTAGCTCGAGCTGTTGCAGATCTAAACCTTGGGTGCCTAAATCCTGGGTACTTAAACTCACAGGGCTTAAATTCCTGGACTCCGTGAGATCAGGTCTTGCCACTGACTTCTGAACACGTTTAGCCATGCGAACTCCTTAGCTTGATTTCTGTTGACGAATAATAGTATATTTGTGATCACATATCAAGTATGAATGACAAGTATGAACATAGACGCGCGCTTTTGTGGCGACTTGGAGAGCGTTCTCCCCAAGTGGGCGCGGGTGTTTTTATCGCGCCAGGCGCGCAAATCATCGGAGACGTGATGTTGGGCGATAGCTCGAGCGTCTGGTTTAACGCCGTGTTGCGCGGTGACCTCGAGCCTGTCGTGGTTGGTGAAGGCTCTAACATTCAAGACGGAGCAATCTTGCACACCGACGAAGGGTTTGCCTGCATCATCGGCAAAAACGTCACGATAGGTCACGGGGCCATCATTCACGGGGCAACGATTGAAGATGAGGCACTGGTGGGTATGGGTGCAACGGTGCTGAGCGGTGCCAAACTCGGGAAGGGTGCAGTGCTTGGTGCAGGCGCATTGCTTCCAGAGGGTAAAGAGATTCCTGCGGGAATGCTCGCTGTGGGTGTGCCTGCCAAAGTTATCCGTGAGATTGAAAAAGGTGACGGTGGAGCCTTCTATAGAAAAAATGCCCAACACTTTCTCGAGCACTTAACGTTAATGAGTGAAGACGAACGCTTGCCTAAAGACGAGTTGTAAAAATTAAAGGAGTCCATGATGCGTCAACCCAGCACGACCACCTATACCTGGATGGAAAACCTTCGTAAAGGCTTTGACCCCCTGATGATTACGTGCGCCATCAACGGCGGCATTCAGGGCAAAGAAGTCAACCCAGAACTGCCTGAAACACCCGAGGAAATCGCGCAGGCGTGCCTCGAGGTTTACAACGCAGGTGCGAGCATCGTTCACATTCACGTCCGAGACCCGAATAATTTAGCTGATGCGACGTTGGACATAGAAGCCTGCCGCCATGTCAACGCACTCGTCAGAGAAAAATGCCCAGACCTCATCATCAATAACACGACGGGCGGTGGTTTCAAGACCACGAATGATGACCGCTTGAAAGGATTAGCCGCGCAACCAGAAATTGCCTCACTCAACACCGTACCAGAGATGACGCGCTTTACAATGCCGCCTCGCCCTGCACCGTTGCCCTATCCACACGAAGGTTACAGTGATGATTCTTGTACAAACGTGACCTATGGTTTTGTAGAAAAGCTCGCGCAGGGAATGCTAGACAATGACATCAAGCCAGAACTCGAGATGTATCACTCGGGCAGTTATTGGGTCAGCAAAAATCTTATCGAGAAAGGTCTGCTTAAACCACCTTATCTTCACCAGTTCGTGATGGGTTATCAGACGGGAATCTATCCCACACCAGAAAATGTTTTGGCGATGGCGAGAGAACTCCCTGACGAGAGTATTTATTTTGTCGCGGGCATTGGGCCTTATCAGTTACCCCTCACGACCTTTTCGATTCTTCTGGGTGGACACGTGCGGGTTGGGCTCGAGGATAATAATTTCTACAAACGCGGGCAAAAAGCCAGCAGCAATGCAGCGTTAGTCGAGCGCACGGTGCGACTTGCCAAAGAACTAAACCGCGAGATTGCTACACCCACGCAAGCCAGAGCCATGCTCGGTCTTAGCAGTGAGCCACGCCAGTACAGGTAAGGGCGAGAGTCGAGACATTATGACGAGCGTTCAAACGAATACAACCATTCAAGCGTCTACGAAAACGCAATCAGGCTTTCAAACGGTTGCTGTTTTAGGTGCGGGTGTGATGGGTAAAAGAATTACCTGCGCCTTGTTACAAGCTGGAATCAAGACCAGACTCTTTGACGTGCGAAAAAACTTTGAGGTTACGACGAAGCCTCAGCTCATAGCAGCCTTGGAAAGTCACTATAAAGATATGTCTATACCCAAGGCTCTGGAGCCTCTAACTTTTGCGGTGACGTTAGCGGAAGCTGTGCAAGGCGCAGACTTAGTGATTGAAACAATTCCCGAAAACGTAGACCTGAAACGCCAGATTTTACAGGATATTTCGTCGTTTGTGACACCTGAAACGATTGTCGTGACGAACACCTCTTCGATTGTGGGCTCGAGGCTTGCAGATGCTTACATCTACCCAGCAATGTTTCTCAATTTTAATTTTGGCGGCTATGAAACACGCAAAGTCGAAATCATGGGGCATCCTGGCACACAAGGTTTTGCCATAGATGCAGTAGAGCGTTTTATTAGCGAACTCGGGCTCGTGCCGCTTCGTGTCCAGCGCGAAATTATGGGCTATGCAGGTAACCGTGTGTGGCGGGCGATTAAAAAGGAAGTTTTATTTCTGATTCAAAACGGCTACGCCACACCCGAAGATATTGATAGAGGCTGGATGCTCGAGTGGGGAACACCGATGGGGCCGTGTGGCATTATGGATGAGGTTGGACTTGATGTCATTCGGGATATTGAGAATGTTTATTATGCTGCCAGTGGCAAAGCAGATGACGCGCCGCCTGCGTTCCTCGAGGCGATGATTCAGCAAGGAAAGCTGGGTCAAAAAAGTGGGGAAGGGTTTTACCACTACCCTAACCCTGCTTACGCTCAGCCAGACTTTCTACAACCCAAGTCAGGTTAAAATACTAATGATGATGCAACCTCTTTGGACACCTTCATCTGAGCATGTTACTGCGACGAACTTGTCTGCGTTTATGAGCGCGGCCTCGAGTTTTGTAGGGCAGCCCTTTTCAACCTATGCTGACCTTCATGCATGGTCTATTAAGGATGTTGCAACTTTCTGGAAGTTCTATGCAGAGTATGTAGGTCTAGACTTGCGCGAATCCCGCAGTGTTCTTAAGGGTTCCATGCCGAGTGTACGGTGGTTTGAGGGAGCGAAGCTCAATTACGCAGAGCACCTTCTTTTTCCAGGCTCACTTCAGAATGACCAACACCTGGCCATCATCGCCCTAACAGAAACAGGCGACGAGCGCGTCTTAAGTTACGGGCAGCTTCGTGAGGACGTTTTTCGTTGTGCGGCAGCCTTGCAGCGTGAAGGTGTTGGCGTAGGTGATAGGGTTGCTGCTTTTGCGGCAAACGTGCCAGAAACGGTTATTTTATTGTTAGCCTGCGCGAGCCTTGGGGCGATTTTTAGTAGTTGCTCCCCTGATTTTGGACTCGAGACCGCAATATCCCGCTTTCAACAAATCGAACCCAAACTTCTTTTTGCCTCTGAGTCTTACAACTACGCTGGTAAGCATTTTAACGTGCGCCATGTTGCGACAGAGCTTGCCAAAACGATACCGAGTATTCGTCAGGTTGTTTTTTTGCCGAGTGAGGCTGAAGTCAAATCAGAATCTACGTTAACGTGGCACGATTGGCTCGAGCCTACCGCTCAACCTTTTTATGAACCTTTGGAGTTTAATCATCCGCTTTATATTCTTTATTCTTCAGGTACGACAGGTTTACCCAAGGCGATGATTCACCGCGCGGGCGGTGTGTTACTGCAACATCACAAAGAGCAGTATCTCCACTGTGATATTAAACCTGGTGACAAGGTGCTGTATTACACAACTTGTAGTTGGATGATGTGGAACTGGCTCGTTTCAGTTTTGGCACAAGGCGCGACTATTGTTCTTTATGAAGGTTCACCTGCTTATCCAACGTTGGGGACGCTCTGGCAACATGTAGAAAAACATGGACTAACATTTTTCGGTACGAGTGCGAGATATTTACACTCGTTACAGGCTGCAAATTTTTCAGGTTGCTCCTTTGACCTGTCTTCACTTAAAACGATTGCTTCAACGGGTTCGCCGCTTTCGCCCTCAGCCTTCGAGTATGTTTACAAAACTATTAAGCACGATGTACACCTAGCGAGTATTTCAGGTGGTACAGACATCGTGAGTTGCTTCATGCTTGGCGTGCCAACCGAAAGCGTGTATGCCGGGCAAATTCAGGGACCGGGTTTAGGTGTTGACCTGGCTGCGTTTGATAGTGTTGGTCGAGCGGTCACAAAGGGGTCAGGTGAACTCGTATGTCGTCAACCGCTACCTTCGATGCCACTTGGTTTTTGGAATGACCCTGAAGATCAGCGTTTTCGAGAGGCGTATTTTGAACAGTATCCTGGTGTGTGGCGACATGGTGATTTTATTGAAGTGTCAGACCAAGGTGGAATCATTATCTATGGACGAAGTGACGCGACCCTAAACCCGAGTGGTGTGCGTATCGGTACCGCCGAAATTTACCGGCCCCTCGAGGGACTGCCCGAGATTCTTGAAGCTTGTGCCGTAGGCAAAAAAGAGGCTGGTGATGAAGTTATTTGGCTCTTTGTGGTTTTACAAGAAGGACTCGAGCTAGATGATGCCTTGCGTCAAATGATTCAAAAAACACTGCGAAGTCAAGCGAGTCCGAAGCACGTCCCAAAAAAGATTTTTGGAGTCTCACAACTGCCACGCACGCGCAATGGCAAACTTATGGAAGACGTGGTCTCGAGGCTTATTAATGGCCGAGAAATTGTGAACCATAACGTAATTGTCAATCCTGGGGTTTTAGAAGAGATTGCAGCGGTTGCAGTGGTTCCTTAAGGAGAACATTAGGGGGTGAGTCAAGAAGGGTTCTAGCGGGAGTTGACTTACTATGGTGGTGGAGCAAAGGCCAAAATGAGGGTAGGGCTTGCTGCATAATAAACCTAAAGTCACCGCTAGTAGACCCTATTCCTCTCAACTGAGCTGTAAGAAGAACACCCTAATGTAAAGCAACTCTATTTTCTATGTAAATAAGACTTTTCACACTTTCAGAACCCTTCTTCTTTTCTTGTTAGGATTCGGTCTCGAATTAGACTCAAGTTGAAAGTGCCTAGTGTTCGACATCAAACTTAGGGGTTCAAGCCTCACAAAGGTCGCTATTAGACATTTTGCGAAATTACGAAAAGGCTTATTTTACACGGGGAAATG
>JBOFGY010000239.1:0-4378 GCA_051649365.1 Trueperaceae bacterium | reverse complement strand
GCTTGCGCTTCTCTACGTTTTTCTCCTGTCGGTACAGCTTCTCTAGCTTTTCTGGATTTTCTTCCCACTCAATCGGGTCTACCTTTCGGCTCATCCCTTAGTTTACATCTTATGCGTCACTACCGTAAAGATTTGGTATGACAAGCAAAACAAGGGCATTGTAACCCCCTGTTCTTCGCCGATAAACGTGTGATTTGAAGCATCTTGCGTAAGGCCTGGCTATGAGTCTTTCACTAACGCACGAGCAAGAACATCGCCTCGAACAGCTCCTTGAATCAAAACGATTTAGCTCACTCGAGCAGTTTATTGACTATTCACTCTACAACCTCGAACTCGAGGAAACCATTGTCAAAGATAAAGCCTATAATTAAACGAGGGGTGCTTCTGCAAGCAATCGCTGTTCTGCTTCTTCTTTCACAGAAAACGGAATCGTCATAAAAAACGTACTGCCCCGTCCCACCTTAGATTCGACCCAAATTTTACCACCATGTTTTTCTATGGCCATCTTGCAAAACGTCAAACCCATGCCCGTGTCATAGCGGTCATGTACGGTGTGACGCGATTGCTCGAAGGCATTAAAGATGCGCTTCAAGTCAGCTTCGGGAATACCTTCACCGTCATCACGTACAGACAATACATAAGCACCTTGCTCTTTGTCTTTGAGGGCGCGAAAATCAATATGTCCACCGCGCCTTGTGTGTTTAATGGCATTGGAGAGTAAATTTGCAAGAATACGGCGCAGTAAATTTGGGTCAGCGTAAAGCGTTTCCGCTTCACTCTGTACGATAAAACTGAGATTGCGTTCGCGGGGTGCACCGCTTACATCTTGTTGCGCTAACTTCGCCAAATCTGAAAGGCTCTCGACGAGACTCGGGTTGTAAGGCATGAGTCCATCTTTCATACGCCGCACGTCGAGGATGTTCGCGGCAAGATTGAGAAGATGCTGCGACTCGGCCCGAGCCAAACTCAGCATCTCGAGTATTGTCGTCACGGCACTCGAGTCTTTCATCATATCTAAAGAGTGGTCGAGTAAACCCATCACGCTCGAGATAGGGCTTTTGAGATCATGGACGAGCATATGAATGAGATCATCTTTAACGCGCTCAGACTCTTGCAGATTTTTTTCCATCTCGAGGAGTTGCTCGAGCCTAACTCGCAGGGCTACATTACGCCCGTGCAAGTCGAGAAGGTGTTTTAGATTAGCTTTGAGGATAACGGGATGGGTAGGTAAATTGAGATATTGATTGGCACCTGACGCTAAACTCGCGGCGTGAATCTCTGGCTTATCTGGACCCAACACGAGCATGGGCACTTCAATGAGCGATTTGCGACGACGCAACAAGCTGATGAGATCGAGTTGTGACACTTTAGCAATGAGAGCGTGCTCAATGACTATCGCGGTAGGCACACTGCCGCGCGTGTGATAAAGCAAAGCTTCCACATCGTTCACGACCATACTGCTATAACCCAATTCGCTCACCATAGGGAGCATAGACCCACCGCGTTCTTCCGAGGCCATGGCCAATAAAATAGGAGCGGCGTTTTGAGTCATAGGGGGAAGCATACCTAAAATCAAAGCAATTGGAACGTGAGATTTTGCAACTTGTTCTTTTGAATGTGGACTTTTATACTAAAGAGTCCACTAGGCTCGGGTCTTCGTCTTCTCGCTAGGTGTCTTTGAGGCTTTAGCTTGCTACCATACAGCCATGCCTGTAACCTTTGGCATTCCCTGGCTTCTAGCTCTGCTGCCGTTGCTCTTTTTACTTCCGCAGCAACGCTTGCGCTGGCTGCGGGGCATTGTTTTAGCTTGTCTTATCGTCGCTCTTGCTCAACCAAGTCTTCGTGGTACACATCACGAAGTTGCTGTGTTACTCGATATTTCCCAGAGCGTAGGCAAGAACGCGCTAGCACAGTTACCGCAATTGCAGCTCGAGACTCCACCACAAACGTTTGTCTTCGCAAACGACACCACAAGTTTTGACGGTGAAACTTTACCCGATTTTCTGGATACTTCACAAACGGATGTTGCCAGAGCCTTGCAGGTCGCTGCGGGCAGTGGCGCGAAACGTATTTTGCTTCTTAGTGACGGTGCCGAATCGCTAGGCAAGGCTAGCGAAGCTTTGCCCAATTTACCCATAGATGTCTTTGAAGTTGAACGGCAAGCCAATGTGCGCCTAGCTCAACTTATCGTTCCTGAAGATGCTAGTCCTGGTGAGACCGTTGAGGCCACCGCCGTTATTGAAAGTGATCGTGCAGCCAATATTTCACTCACACCGACGATTGCAGATATAGAAGGTACGCCGATTGTTCAAGCCGTGCAACCTGGTCGCAGTATTATTCCTTTGCGTTTTCAAATTACAGGAAATGAAGATGTAGAACTTTCTGCCAGCCTCCAAGCAGATGTCCTTCAACCAGGAAGTGATGATAGCCAAAGTGCAGTTATTAGTGTACGTGGTCGCTCTCCCATTCTCGTCATCAATGACCCAGCCAGTGCACAACTTTTAGGAGTACAAGGCTTTGACGTACAAGAAGGCAGTGCGAGTGATGTCGTGGAACCCTTTGCGTACAGTGCTGTCGTCATCCGAAGTGATGCAGGAGCATTTACGCCAGGACAACTCGAGCTTTTAGAGCGTTACGTTCTCAATGGCGGCGGTCTCCTCATGACGGGTGGACAAGAAAGTTTTGGCTTTGGTGCTTGGTACCGCACCCCTGTTGAAAGAGTTTTGCCTGTGAACACCGATTTGCGCACCGAAGTTGAATTGCCCCTCGTCGCTCTCGTCATTATTCTTGACCGCTCACAGTCTATGAGCACGGGCAATCCTAGCAAGTTAGAGCTAGCCAAAGAAGGTGCGCTCGGTGTGATTGATTTGGCCTACCAAGAGGATTTGCTCGGCATGATTGTCTTTAGTGACGGCAGCTCCACCGAGTGGGCCTTTGACCTTCGCAAAGCCACCGAACAAGGTAAACGCGAAATGACACAAGCCGTTCTCAACATCGAAGCGGAAGGCGGCACGGTGCTACGTCCTGCGTATGAAATGGCTCTTGCCAAACTTCAAGAAATCGAAGCGTCCATCAAACACATCATCATCTTGAGTGACGGCAAACTCAACGACGCAGCCAACGTGTTTGGCGGCAACGGTGACGAAGTAGATTTTAATGTTGTCGCAGCTACAGCACTGACCACCAACATCACGACCTCGACGATTGCCATTGGTAACGAAGCCGATTTTGCACGGCTCGAGTCCATCGCCGGAGCCGGTGGCGGACGCTACTACCAAGCCCTCGACGTAACCACCTTACCCAAAATCTTTGCCAACGAAGCCCTCACCGCCACACGCTCACTCTTGCGCGAAGAAGCGTTTTCGCCCACACTCCGTTCGCATCCACTCGTTGCCGACGCTAGCTCGAGCGTGCCAACACTCAATGCTTATATTGCTACAACGTTAAAACCAAGTAGTGAAATGCTGCTCGAGGGTCTCGAAGGTGAACCTATTCTTGCCGTGAGTCGCCAAGGTTTAGGACGCAGCGCAGTCTTTACCACTGACTTAAATAGATGGGCCGGAAATTTAGGAACCTGGCAGAATCTACCCGGACTTTTAGGTACGACGATGCGCTGGCTCCAAGCACGCCCCGCACAATTTGAAGCCACCGTGAAAGAAGAAGGCACCGAACTCCGTGTCATTGTAGATGCTGTTGAAAACGGCGAATACCTCAATGACAAACAGCTCGAGCTACGTTACGGTGGCGAGAGTGTCAGGCTCGAGCAAAGTGCCGCAGGTCGTTACGAGGCTTCTGTACCACGCCAAGCAGGCGTGCAGAGTTTGCTCGTTGTAGATGGTAACGATATCGTTGCGCGGCAGACCTTAAGAAGTCAGGGGAGTGAATTTGCAACAGCCAATGGCGCAGAACTGCTTCGCACGCTCGCAGAAAAAAGCGGCGGGCAAGTTGTTACAGATTTAAGTGAGTATCAACCTGTAACCGTTTCTAATGACCGGGCAATTTGGATGTATATTGCTCTAGCTGGATTAAGTTTGTTTTTGCTCGAGTTAATGCTAAGACGATTGACAACTTTCTAAAACTTCTTAACTACGTGACTGTCAAATACAAGTAGAACGTAAACATATAAGCTGAGTAGGGGAATCAGAGAAAAACTCGAGTCTATTCAAGTTATAGCACACAGTCATTGCAAGCATCTTCACCCCACCTTCACACAAAGCTCATCCTAATCTAACCTTGGAGTCTGTGAGATTTTTTACACTCGAAGAGACCCAAACCCTGCAACCCGTACAAATGATGTGGCAGGTGACAGGTAAAACCTCGACCTAGACACTGGGAGACCTCGGCTATATTCTTACCTTGGCTACATTCTTGTAAGACG
>JBOFGY010000238.1:0-24758 GCA_051649365.1 Trueperaceae bacterium | reverse complement strand
TCCTGCTATCGCCAGACTGATGTGCTCTTGCAAGTGTGCAACTGTTGTGGCTCTTGTCGTTTCATCGCTTCGTTCTTTATGATAGCTCTTGGGGAAGGGTGTTCGCATAAACATACTTTCCCCTTTTTATTGGACTTTTCCTATGTTCTGTGATTCACTGAGTTTACATATCACGAAGGAAATTTTAAGCGGTAGTGAGCATCAAGCCTTTAGTAACCCATGCCAAACACAGAGGAGCATAGCCAGTATGTGGAGCCAATGGTCGGATTTGAACCGACGACCGCTCGATTACGAATCGAGTGCTCTACCCCTGAGCTACATTGGCAAGTGAGGTCGTTTGCTACCTCTAAAAAGCCTTTAGCAGCCTGCATCATATCCAGTTATGGAACTGGCTTAATACCTGCTGCTAAAGGCTTTTTTTGGTGGCCAGGGCCGGGATTGAACCGGCGACACTACGATTTTCAGTCGTATGCTCTACCAACTGAGCTACCTAGCCACAATATTTTCGTAGGGGCGACCACGTTGGGTCACCCCTACGAAAATATTCTTTTGGCGACTCGGACGAGATTTGAACTCGCGACCTTCTGCGTGACAGGCAGATATGCTAACCGCTACACTACCGAGCCATATTGCGAACCATCTGAATGATGCTTCAGCCTTGTGATAATACACAACTTTACAAATCTTTGTCAATGACTTTTGATGGTTTTAGCTAAAATCCGTACTTGTCATCTACCTAATTTTCAATCAGAAGCCTGAGCGAGTTTAGGACTTACCAGACTAAGCTCGAGCAACTTTCGCGCTAGGGCTTTGGGGCCGTAGCCCAATTCTTCGTGCTGGGCAACGGGATCACCGTGTGGCACCGTCACATCAGGAATTCCCAGGCGCACGAGTTGCACCTTAAGGTGGGCATCTACGAGGGCCTCTGCTACCGCAGAACCTAAACCGCCTTGCAGGGCATGGTCTTCTACGGTGATGAGAACATTCGACTTGGTAACAAGATTGAGGAGCATGTTGGTATCTAGTGGCTTAATAAAACGCGCATTAACCACACCAACATTCGGATTATCTTTGGTGGCTTGCAAGGCATAAGCAACGGTGAGACCTGTAGCAAGGATGTAAGCGTCTTTACCAGATTTCAACATATCCCAACTACCCCAAGGGATATCAGGCCAATCTTTTAGTTCGGATGAGGTTGGTGCTTCCACTTTGCCACGTGGGTAACGAATGGCTTTGGGGCCGCCTAGCTCGAGGGCTTTCTTAAACATCGCTTGCATTTCGTTTGCGTCTTTGGGCGCAGCAACGGACATATTGGGCAACGCACGAAGATAACTCATATCATAAACACCCTGGTGCGTCATGCCGTCCCCACCAACTAAACCTGCGCGGTCAACAGCAAAAACCACATCAAGATTTTCCAAACAAACATCGTGAATTACCTGGTCGTAGCCGCGTTGCAAGAAGGTGCTATAAATTGACACAATTGGTTTTTCACCACGCAGTGCAAGCCCCGCAGCAACTGTCACAGCGACATCTTCAGCAATGCCAACATCGAGATAACGTTTAGGGTGAACCTGGCTATACTCGACTAAGCCACTTCCTTCACGCATGGCTGGTGTAATCACCCAGACACGATTATCCGTATGTGTGAGTTTAATCGCGGCATCACCAAAAGCATTTGACCAGGTATAACCCTTACCAGATGCCACAGGATTTTTTGCATCAAACTTGGGTGGCCCGTGCCAGTAGATAGGATCAGATTCGGCGATGTCGTAGCCTTTACCCTTTTTGGTAATGATATGAAGCATGGTAGGGCCGTCAAGTTTTTGGATGTGCTCGAGGTAATACAGAAGCTGAGGAATATTGTGTCCGTCAATCGGGCCGACATACCGTACACCCATGGCGTGAAAAGGATTGGCACTGACAGGGTCAAAGAAGTGTCTGGCAGCATCTTTCGCGCGGCTACCGATTTTACGAATCGTTTTGAACGACTCGAGTGCGTCCTTACCACGTGACTCTGCTTTTTGGAACCAGCCTTGCACCTGCATGGAGCGCAAGGTGTTTTTGATAGCACCGACATTTTCACTAATCGACATTTCGTTGTCGTTGAGAATAATGGTCATTTTGGGTTTGACCGAGCCAATTTGATTGAGCGCGGCTAAAGCCATACCCCCTGTCAAGGCACCATCACCAATAATAGGAATGACCGAGTAGCGTTCATCTCTAGCATCTCTCGCCAAGGCCATACCGAGTGCAGCAGCAAGACTCGTACTGGCGTGACCTACGGTCAGTGCGTCATGTTCAGATTCACTCGTTGTGGTAAAACCCGCTAGACCACCTGGCTTACGAATACTGTCCATTTGATTTTTACGACCCGTCAAAATTTTATGCGCATAGGCCTGATGCCCCACATCCCACACAAAGCGGTCTTTAGCAGAGTTGTACAAGTAGTGTAGGGCGAGTGTCAGCTCAACAGCACAAAGACTACTCGCCAAATGCCCACCGCCCAAAGCACATACGCGGATGATCTCGCTACGAAGTTCTTCAGCGAGAAGCGGCAAATCCTCTTTACTTAGTTGTTTGAGGTCATGGGGATAGGTGATGCGCTCGAGAAAAGGCATGTCATGAGTTTATCAGGCAAAACTGAGGCTTGTCGGTAATGGAAAACTCAAAGAACAGGGCTTAGGGATTTAGGGTTTCCCAATCCTATATCCTAATTTTTAACTCCTTGTGCTTTAACGTACGTTTGTATCTATTAAAAAATAGCCGTTCTCCGTGCGAATTTCGCCAATATTCGGCGCGAACCAGGTTTCTTGGGTATCGGTGGACTGTTCTTCCCCTTCTTCATTCGTTGTGCGTGCGACAAAGTTAATGACAAAAACATTAAACTCACCTGCGCCCACATTGATGTCACGCTGATCAACCACGGTATAGCTGTAATTAAAGGTATAGGTTTGTTTGCGATCTTCTTCTTTTTTGGCATCGGGGTAAAACACCGTGACCGTCGAATCTCCTGTCCAAGTGCTGCCCACGCGCAAAGAGTTTTCAGCGGGCATTTCTTGCAGAGGTGGGTCATAAGTTAATTGCATTCCAGGACGCTCTTCACGTAACAAAAAAACACCCTCAGGGCGGTACTGGCGGTACCAGGTTAGGTCTAGACCTTTACCTACTGAGCGCGTCACAACCCATATGTCGCCATTTATCACAGTAGGGCCTAACACCTGCGTTTGAAGGCGAGGCGCATCGGTAAGCTCATTTTCAGCTATGTATTCCCAGGTCGCACCTGCTTCGCGCGGGTAATAACTCACTTCACCCGCAAATTGTTGAACTCCAACTGGCTTTGCCTCGGCTCTGGGAGCACATGCAGACAAAAGACTTCCGAACATCAGTACAACTAAGATAAGTATCCATTTCATAAGCTTGTACTTTACCTTATAAAGGAAGGGTTGAAAATGAAGTTTTTAGCATGGAAGGTAAGACCATGGGAGGTAAAAGCGGCTAAAGATAAAGCAAGCTTCGAGAAATGAGAGGTGAAACCTTGTGCTTACGTTTTACCTCTCACATCTTACGTTTTGCACCTTCAGCTTTCAATGTTTGGCTTCTCCAACATCCAACTCTTTGAAGGTTGCTTCTAATCCTTTAACCTCGAGCAAGGCATCTTGCACATCTTTAGTTAGATACGTATCTTTTGTTAGGTTACTAGCACCTGTAAGGGCCTGATAAAGACTACCACGCAAGGTTTTGAGTGTTTCGACAACGTGTTTTAGCTCTTCTTCGACAGCTTTAGCTTCTGTTTGTGTTTGGGTGTATTGAGTCTCTGTGGGAGAAAGCTCGAGCAAATACTCGCTAAGTTCTGTACCATGCCTCGCCCTCGGCATCGCTCTGGTCACTAACATACCTACTCGGTGCGCCAGCAACACTAAATCGGTCTGCATAACAGAGGGTGCTTGTGACGCCCGCTCTGCCACCTCACGGTGAATTTGCACGGCTTCGCCCATATAGCTTCGGTAGGGCTGGGCTAAGCCGCTCAGTTCTTGCGGCGTGACGTGCTGCTCGAGGTCGCGTGGTTTTTGTTCTGCCGTTTTCTGCTCAAACGCTTGCCCACGGCTGCGCCGAACCCCAACAAAAACACCGTAAAGGGCGAGGGCAATAATAGCCATGATGATGATCGTTAATACAGTATTCATTTAGGAGGAAGGCGGAATGGGGAGAAGCAAAAATTCATCCCCCATCCCTCCTTCCTCATCCCTAACTTTTAAGATTTGCTTCCCGACAACTTCGCTTTCAAGGCTGCCAACTCGTCCTCGACAGCCTTGTCACTCTCGAGGGCATCGAACTCGTCATCAAAGCTCATATCCTTCGAGAGTTCCTCTTCAGCTTTAAGCTGGTCTTCCATCTTCTCAACTTTGCCTTCCATGCGGTCAAAGGCTTCAAAGGCTTTGCGGGTATCGGTTTTGGATACTGCGTCACTGACTGAACGCTGCGCCTCAACACGCTTTTGCCGCGCGACGATGAGTTGGCGTTTGCGTTCGGCCTCCTCAATTTTTGCATCCAAAGCGCGGAGTTGTGTTTTGAGTTTCTCAACCATCGTGTTGTGTGCATCAAACTGTTCTTTTAAGCCGACAGACAAATCTGCGGATGAAGTTTTGCGCTTCAAGGCTTCGCGGGCTAAGTCTTCGCGGCCCTGTGTCACCGCCGTTTCAGCCTTATTCATCCAGGCTGTGGACTCTTTTTCCCGTGCCATGTAATCACGCTCGAGCTTTTTACCCTCTGCGATAGCCTGCGCGACCTCCATTCGGGCTTCATACTGCGCTTGGCGCATGTCCATGAGGGTTTGATTGATAATTTTTTCTGGGTCTTCTGCTTTTGTAAGCATGTCGTTTAAGTTTGCCCTAAGAATTGTGCCGATACGCTCGAGAATAGCCATTGCTGTCTCCTTTTCTAACTTACTTCTTAACTTACCTTGCGTAGTTTATCAGGAGTTGGTCTAGACACATCCATCTTTGGAAGGATAGGGCATCTTTGGAAGGATAGAGGGTTTTACATACTCATTTACGGTACACTCGAGTCACGTTGCCTGTTGTTAACCTGAGTTTGAGGTTTCCAGTCAGGGCAGTGAACACAGCTAAGTAAGATGTAAAACGTCTAACGTCTTGCGCCTCACTATTGCATTACGCTAATAGAGCTGAAACGACTGAACTTGAATTTAAGCTAAAGGATTGAATAATGAACGTCTCGAGAATGCTGCTCCCTTACCCTAAACATAGCCCTCTACACTTTTGCTTAATTCTTGCGCTGTTCGCCCTAATCTTTGTTGGCTGTTCTCCGAGCACCTTTCGCACCAAAGGCATCTACGAAGCCCGCGAAAATGGTTACCGTATGGAGATTGTCGCGTGGGGTAGTCTGGAACGCGACCTCGAGTTTGCCTTCGCCGGCGAATATGATATTACCTTTAGCCCACTTGCTGGGGGTGAACCCCTACATTTTAGCATTCGCTATCCCGATAAAAATAATCCCAACTATTCTGTTTTAACCTGGCGTAATGAAGACGGCGAACAAGTCTTTGAAAATCTTTATCTCGATGCCATTTTGAGTGAAGCCCTCTTAGATGCAGGTTACATGTTACTCAATGAAGGTGAAACCGAAGAGACGTATTTTGCGATTGAGGCAGTTGCATCAGGTCCTACCACGACGATTCGCGCAGCGGATGCAAAATATCTCGAGGTCATTGAGATTGTTGATAATTACAAAGGCGAGTAATCTTACTCAAATAATCCAATTTGCACGCTGCGCCCAGGCACGCGAAAATGCTCGGTAGAAAGTTTGAAAGTAGACTTTTCAAACCCTGCTTTTTTTCGGGCTGCCTTATAAAGCTGCGCAATCTGCTCTGCAAAAATGCCCTCACCACTCATGCGAGCACCAAAACGCGGGTCATTAAGTTTACCACCGCGCATAGCTTTGATACGGTTCAAAATTTTATCAGCGCGCTCTGGATAATGCTCTTTGACCCAAGCCGCAAATATATCTTTCACACCATAAGGTAAGTGGACGATGGTGTAACCCACAAACTTAGCACCTGCGTCTTTGGCAGCCTGCACGAGGGCAGGAATTTCGTGGTCGGTAAGCCCAGGAATGATGGGGGCAGTTAACACACCCACATGAACACCTGCCACAGCCAGTTTACTGACCGCCTCGAGCCGCTTCTTCGCGCTCGAGGTACGCGGCTCCATCAGGCGGCGCAACCCGTCATCGAGCGTCGTCACCGAGATACAAACGGACACACAATGGAATTTAGCAAGTTCTTGTAAAAGATCAAGGTCTCGAGTAATCAAATAATTTTTCGTAACCATACCAACGGGATTGCGAAAGTCGAGGAAAACCTCGAGGCACTGCCGTGTGAGGTTTAACTGTTTTTCAATCGGCTGGTAAATATCCGTTACGCCACTAAACCCAACCATCTGTGGCTGCCAGTTTTTGGCAGATAATTCTTTGCGAAGTAAGACAGGCGCGTCCGTTTTGACCATAACTTTTGTTTCAAAATCTAGCCCTGCCGAAAAACCGAGATATTCATGCGTTGGGCGAGCGTAGCAGTATACACAACCATGAGAACAGCCGCGGTACGGATTGACACTCGCGCTGTAACCAATGTCAGGGCTGTCATTGTAAGTGATAAGGGTTTTGCTCGAGTCCTTGTAATAGTCGGTCTGCGGGCGTTCTTTCTCCCCTGTTTGCAACTCGAAGTCAAGCTCGTCGAGGTCTGGGGAAAGCTCGAGCTTTTCAAAACGGTTCTTGGGATTCTCTGCAACCCCACGTCCAACAATCGTAGGCACTGACATACCTTAGTTTATAAGGTATCAAGCAAAATAGCTAGAGAAGCCAACCCACAAATGCAAAATCTAACTGTATTTATGAGAAGAACACGCCATGATAGGGGCTGTTGTTGAGGAGTGGACTCGCCCAAAAGTCCTACTATGTGTCTATGACGTGTAGTAACGGGGGCATGATAGGGCGTGCATGATCATGGCAAGGCTACAGACGACTGTATTTCATTCGGGGCATACTGTCTTAATCGTTGACGATGACCCCATGCTGCTGATGGCGACATCTCGGCTTTTGGAGCGCGAAGGTCATCGTGTTTTGGTGGCCGAAAGCGGTCTGAAAGGGCTCGAGATTTGCCGCTGTGAGCGCGTACATTTAGTGTTGCTCGATTATTTTATGCCTGGCATGACAGGTGAAGAAGTCGTCAAGGAACTGCGAACCTTTGACAAAGATGTGCGAATTATTTTGCAAACGGGTCAAGCAAATCGCCCTGCACGACAACTCCTATCTGACCTCGAGATTCAGGGCTACCACGATAAATCGGAGGGACCCGACAAACTGCTCATTTGGGTGGATACCATCCTTAAAATGGGCGATGAAATCCGCAAACGCCGCGATTTAGAAGGGAGTTTGCAGGCCCTTGGGGTCGCGCTCGAGTACCGCGACTTTGAAAGCAAAGGCCATACTGCCGCCGTCGTTGGACTTGCCCACCAATTGGGGGGTGTTTTAGGTTTAGATGAACAAAGCCTCGAGTATCTGCGGTATGGTGCTTATCTCCACGACTTGGGCAAGCTTGCCATTCCTGACCATATTTTGTTGAAACCCGGCAAGC
The DNA here is from genome assembly GCA_051649365.1 of Trueperaceae bacterium. Classification (GTDB taxonomy): domain Bacteria; phylum Deinococcota; class Deinococci; order Deinococcales; family Trueperaceae; genus CAVTAE01. Next base: position 17,107 of record JBOFGY010000238.1, on the reverse strand, counting down.
TTACCGTATCCGAATACGAACGGATGAAAGATCACGCCCATCAAGGCTTCGAGATGGCGCAGCACATTACAGGGTTAGCTCCCGACGTGCTGCACGTCATTCGCCATCATCATGAACGCTGGGACGGCGTGGGTTACCCGGACAAACTCTCAGGTCACAGCATTCCGCTTCTAGCTAGAATTTTTAGTGTCTGCGACGTATTTGATGCACTCGCCTCGAAGCGGGTTTACAAAGAAGCGTGGAGCACAGACGCGGCTCTCAGCGAAATTTACCAGCAACGCGAACGACAATTTGACCCTGAAATAACACTCACCTTTTTAGACATGATGCAGCCCACACCTACCCTAAACACACCAACCGTCTACAGCGCAGATACAGGGCTTTAACCGAGACAAACGAGGTTTAAGGCAATTTATATTTCGTCTAAGGAGTGGTAATGGCACGGCTTCGACAGCAGGCTCCCAAGACAGGTCACACGATTCTTATTGTGGATGATGACAGCACGTTGCTGCACACCCTCAAGCAACTGCTCGTGTGCGAGGGTCTTGAGGTATTTGCTGCCAAGAATGGCGACGAAGCGCTTGCACTATGCCAAGCCTTGGGCCGCCAAACCTTGGGCCAAAGCAAGGGGCCTCACCTTATGCAAATTCTGACGATGCGCGAAAATCACCGTCTGAACCGCGAACTACAAGCTTTCTCGAACGACCTCGAGCAGCGTGTCCTCGAGCCGTACAACGCAACTCGAGGAAAGCCGTCAACGCCTTGCTGCAACGAACGCCTGGCAAGTTTGGGACGCATCAGCGCGGGTCTCGCGCACGAAATCAATACACCTGTGGCAGCAGCCATGAACGCACTTCAACAGGCCAAACATCTCGCTGCAGAATATGAAGTCTCGCTTGACAATCCTATCGTTACAGCAAGCGATCATCACGAAATTGCTAAAGAATTGGAGCAAGCTTTGACAACCACTGGCGCGAGCCTCGAACGACTCGGAGAATTTGTGCGGCGTATGCGGGGTCAACTGCGGGGTTCAGGAGGTGCCACAGATTTTGACGTAGTAAACGTCGCGCAAGATGCCTTAATGATACTCGAGCACCGTGCCAGATATGCTCGAGTCCGCCTCGAATTTGCTCCACCTAAACCGTTTTTCTTTTACGGTGACGCAACGCGTCTGTCGCAGGTTGTCTCAAATTTAGTCGTTAATGCTCTCGCGTGGCAACCTACCAGTACTGTGACGGTGCGCCTCGAGCCTACACCGCAAACTCTATACCTCAGCGTGCAAGACAACGGCGCAGGTATCCCCAACGACCTGCAAGAAAAAATCTTCGAGCCACTTTTTACGACTAAAGCCATTGGTAAAGGCACAGGTTTAGGATTGGCGATTATTCAAGATATTGTGTACGGACATTTTGATGGGCAGCTCCGCCTCGAGAGCACGCATGAACACGGCACGACCTTTCATGCCGTGTTACCCAACAAAAAACTAATGCCCAATAAAGAACGAAGCGCACAAAACGTCAACCACGAACTACAACCTTAACACGCAACCTGAGCTATTACGCGAGCGTCGTTTTTAGCCTGTTATCGTTTTTAGAGACCGAAGCGCAGCATGATATCCTTCTGCACCCAACCCCGAAATGACACCTCTGCACACCGCTGAAATATAGCTGTGATGCCGAAACGCTTCTCGTGCATAGATATTTGATAAATGCACCTCAATCACAGGAATATTTATCCCAGCAATCGCATCACGTAAAGCAATGGACGTGTGACTGTAGGCACCCGGGTTAAAGACAATCCCCTGACAATCCTCGGACGAAGCGGCATGGAGCCACTCGAGCAACACCCCTTCGTGATTACTTTGCCGCGCCACCACCTGAAGACCTAAAGCTTCACCCCAGGTTTTACAGTGCTGCTCTAAATCGGCTAGCGTTTGTGACCCATACACTTGCGGTTCACGCTTACCGAGCATATTGAGATTGGGACCATTGAGAACGAGAATCATGCGGGTAGTTTAACGGGGAATGAGGAATGAGGAATGAGGAATGCGTAACATCCTCTCTTCCTCATTCCTTATCCCTTTTAGAAAGTCCCACGCTCTAGCCCGCTCGTCCACCGTGACATCATCCACCATCATGGGCTTCCCTATCGCTTCTAAAATCACGAACTTGACTTTGCCCGCCTCATTCTTTTTATCGCGTAGCATGTAGGGCTCGAGAACCTCAATGTTTTGAATGTTTGAGGGTTTTGGCTTCATCCAACGCAAAAAGCGTAAACAGCGTCCGGTTTCATCGGCGTAACCACGCTGTTTGGCAAGGTAAGCATCGAAGACTAAACCATACGCAACGGCTTCACCATGGGTGAGGTCGTGATGAGTTGCAGACTCGAGCGCGTGCGCGAGCGTATGCCCTAAGTTCAAATAAGCGCGAATATTCTGTTCTTTTTCGTCTTGCGCCACAATATCTGCTTTTACTTTTACCGAACGTCCAATAATATTTTGCAAAAACGCAGCCGAGCCTTCGGGGTTAAATTCCGCGTTTTCCACATCGTCAAGAATTGTTGGGTCAGCGAGCAACCCATGCTTAAAAAGCTCGACAGCACCTCCTCTAAACTCTGGCCCTGGTACTGTACGCAAATAGTGTATGTCCATAAACACGGCTTGCGGCTGCCAAAACGCGCCGACTAAATTTTTACCTTCAGCCAAATTAATGCCCGTCTTACCACCCACACTGCTATCTACCATCGAAAGTACGTTGGTTGGGATTTGATAAAACGCAATTCCGCGCATATAACTCGCTGCCACAAACCCCGCAAGGTCGCCAACAACACCGCCGCCCAACGCAAGCACTGCGCTTTTACGGTCAAGATTTTCTCGAGCCAATTCGCTCAAGAGTCGAGCAAACATTTCCGATGATTTGCTCTCTTCGCCATTCGGCACGATGTGAACCGAAACCGTTTTACCGTATTGCTTTAACGTGTTTGCGAGTGCATCCGCATATAGGGGCGCAACAACATCATCACTAATCAGAACAAGACGTTTTTCTTGAATTTTCTCCGCAATGAATTGATGGAGATGTTCACCAAAATAAATCGGATACGGCTGGCTAACATTCACGGTGAGACTCGAGGGTTCATTCATAGTGCTTAAGAGTTTATCCTAAATCCTGAAATGCTGACGTGCTGAAATGCTGCTATGCTACATCCTATGAACTGGCTCTCAACTGCACAACAGGAACTTCAAGCCCAAGGACTCGAGGGGTGGCTGCTTTATGATTTTCGTAGCAACAACCCTATTTTCAAAACCTTTGTGGAGCTTCCTGGTTTTTTTACACGGCGCGTTTTTTTATTCGTACCTACAGGAGGTCAAGCTGTGCTTCTCGTCCATAGCATCGAAGCAGGCAATGTGCTTAATACGCCCTTTGAGGTTCGCAAGTATAGCAGTCGCCAATCCTTAGAAACAGAAGTTGCCAGACTTGTCGCGGACAAAAAAATTGCACTCGAGACTTCTCCCATGAATGACATCCCTTACGTCTCACACGTAGATGCTGGCACGGTGGATATGCTGCGCTCACTCCGTGCCGAACTCGTAAGTTCTGCCAATCTACTGCAAGTGTTCAGTGCCTGGACTCCAACCCAGTTGGAGCAACATCTCGAGGCCGTCAAACATACTTTTATTGCTAAAGATTTAGCATTCGATTTTATTCGTCAACGTGTAGCAGAAAAACAAGAGGTGCGCGAAACACACGTTCAGAGCGTCATTACGAATTATTTTGACACGCATAGTCTCGTGTACGACCACGCGGCCATTGTCGGCTTTGGAAAAAACGCGGGCAATCCACACTACACACCCACGACAGAACATGATAGTGTTTTACAAGTTGGCGACGCAATTCTGATTGATCTTTGGTCTAAAGTCAATGCATCAACAGCACCTTATGCAGATATTACTTGGATGGGCTGTTACAGCACACCGAGCCAAGAATTGCAAACTCTTTGGAACATCGTGTGCGAGGCTCGAGACCTCGGCTTGTCCACAATGAAAAACATTTATGCGACTGGACAGCTTCCCACGGGTGCAGAGATTGATAGGACCGTACGCGATTCCATTACAGCACGTGGTTACGGGGACTTTTTTAGTCACCGCACTGGTCATAGTATTGGCAACATCAGCGCGCATGGGAACGCGGTTCATCTAGATGATTTTGAAACCCACGATACACGCGAGTTGCGCCCCGGCATCGCCGTAACGATTGAACCAGGCATTTACCTAGACCATGTAGGCTTACGTAGTGAAATCAATGTCTATATTGAGAATTCGGGCCCGCGTGCTACAACAGAAGCGCAAGAAGAACTTATTGTTATTCCTGAAAGCTGAACCATTATCATGTGTGAAACGCAAGACGCGAAACGCAACAACGTTTCACGTTTTACCTCTTACGTTTCACCTCAAAATACAGATTCCGATTATTTCCTTACAAAATTTTGGAACCCCCGGAACGTTGTCGCTTGCACATTGACTTATATGGGCGATGTACGAAGTTTGAGCGAAGCGTTGGGCCCTATAAAAGACAAAATCATACGGCGTTCATCGCTTAGTTCGTAACGATTCATTCAGAGCCCATATTATATTGAAGCACGGCTGCTTTTGCCACCAAGTTTTAAGGAAACGTAAGTTCGTACGTTACTACTGTCGTGTATTGCCCAGGTCGTTCGTCACCTTGGACGCGAATTACATAGTCTCGTCCATTAAAGCCTAAACTATCCCAGCCCTGCGTGGCCCCGTTAGTCCGAAAGATGGTCGTGTTTGTTGTGGCTAGGCCCCATGTTGTTAGTTTGACAGCACCTCGCAACAATGACGCGTCAGTGACTAAACCAGATACAGCACCTCGGTTCACACGAATGTCACCCAGTGCAAAGCCTCCTGCAGTTGCTGTACCCGTGTACACCAAGGGCGTAGCTCTTACCCGAATAGACCAACTTGCTCCACCACGCACGGCCACTTGTATATCTGCAAAGCGGTCAACCTGGGTGGGTGGCAAGGTTTGTGTGCTAAAAATTGCTGTCATGTAAGCATTTGGATTAGCCGCATAATCAAAAATGATACTCGCCCTAGGACTAATACTGATATTGCCAGCACTATCAACTATTTTAAGTCCAATATAGTTAGGAATCCGCACCCTTAGTTGGTGTGTGTCTGTGGTTTGGGCTAAGGAGACTGCACTCAGCACATATAGGGTTAGAAGGATTGTAAGAAGGTGTTTCATAAATCTTTCTATGGGCTCGAGTCCACAAAAAACATCACCGTTGAGATTCACCAAAATCGCTTCATGGTTTATTCATGGTTTAATAGCAAACTTTACTAGGCTCTTTGACAAAAACGTTTAAGCAACTAACGTCAACATCAAAAGTAAAAACTGTTGCTAATAAAAACCCACCGCTAGCGCGGTGGGTTTAGAGGCAGACAAGAAGCAATTAGGGTGTAGCAATCGTGTAAGTCACAACGGTGGTGTATTGACCAGGGTCTTCGTCACCGTTAACGTTAAGGCGGTAATCGGCACCACTAATACCAAGTGCAGACCAGCCTGTGGTGCGTGTACCTGTAGCAACTGTACCACCGGACATATCATAGTTGGCAGTTACGGTACCTACGCCAGAACCTCTCGTACCCGAAGGAGCTACGCGAATGTCACCAAGTGCAACACCTAAACCTGTAGCACCTGCAACCGAAAGGTTATTGGTGTAAGTAAGAGGTGCAGACGATACCGTTACAGTCCAGCCTGCCGTGCGGTTTGAGAAAACCAAGATGTTACCAAAATCCGCAGTCGCTGTAGGGTTAAGTAAGCCACCACCTGCATTAATGGAATTGAGATACGTATTGATATTCGCAGCAGCTTGATAATCAAAGGTCACAGAGGGATTTGTGGCTTCAGCATTACTGGTGCCGTTCGTAACACGAAGTTGCAGTACGCTAGGAATACGCACTGTAACATCGTGGGTATCGGTTTGGGCAAAACCTAAACTAGCTACAGAAAGAGCACCAAGTGCTGCAAGACGAATAAGATGACGTTTCATTTGTAAAGCCTCCTAATCGGTCGGTTACGCTACTAGCTCCACCCGTCCAAAGCGTCCATATATAGAACTGGGTTTCATCGCTTCCGAAGGAAAACTGTATTGTGGTTTACCTTCAGTAAAGTCATGATACTTCATAGATTCTTACAGAAAACTTACACTCGAGTAAAGCAGAGTGAGGCTTTTGAAGGTTTTTAGCTTTCCCTATTAACCTGAGTTTGGAGTTATAGATTTTATAGCAATCTTAAGCCATTAGCTATCCGCTATCAGCCGTCAGCTTCTTGGTTTTACTGATAGTTGATGGCTGATAGCTTCAAAAAACTGAGCTTGAGACTTCCTTACAGAAAACTCTGAGCTAGGGTTATCAGTGCTCAGTACAGTTTAGAATGGAACAGTGGAAACGATAACTCTAAATGACGCACTTAAACTTTCAGGATTTGCTGAAACAGGTGGACAAGCCAAACTGCTGATTCAAAGTGGGCAAGTTAAAGTCAATGGTGTAGTGGAAACGCACCGCAAAAAACAGCTTCAAGAGGGCGATGTGATTGAAGTAGGCGGTGAAGAGTTCACGCTCGAGCTAGAAGGTTAAGGTTTGGGGTAAGAGCAAAAATCAAACCCGTGTTAGTCTTGACACTATGCTTTTTGAACTTTCCAAGATTTTCTGGTGGTTCGCGCAACCGAGCAAGCTCTGGCTTTTGCTGGTCACACTTGGCGTAGTTTTACTTTACACGTCGCGTCAGACTATCGGACGCAATCTGCTCAGTGTTGCGGTTGCTCTGGCCTTGATGGCTGTGTTTTTACCCCTACATAGCTGGCTGGCGGGGCCACTCGAGCAACGCTTTCCTCGCCTCACTGAATTTCCTCAAAACGTCGACGGCATTCTCGTTCTTGGTGGTGGTGTAGATGAACTCCTTACAGGTGCATTCCAACAACCCATGCTTAATAATGCCGGTGAACGCATGACCGAAGCCGTTATCTTAGCGCAGCGTTATCCAGAAGCTAAACTCGTGTTTAGTGGTGGCAGTTCGCTCGTTGAAACAAATGCTGCTCATTTAAGTGAAGCCGATGTTGCCGAACGCCTTTTTAACGGACTCAATCTTTATAAGCTCCGACTTATTTTTGAACGAGAGTCCCGCAATACCTGGGAAAATGCCATCAATACCAAAGCCCTCGTGAAACCACAAGAAAACGAAACTTGGCTTCTCGTCACCTCAGCCCAACATATGCCACGTTCGATAGGCATTGTTAGAAAAGTAGGTTGGAACGTTGTCCCCTACCCCACCGACTACCGCGTCATTCCGGGCAAACGCCAACCTAATCTAGGCTTCTCCGAAAAACTTCAGATTATGGATGGGGCTAGTAAAGAATGGGTGGGGTTGCTCGCGTATTACCTTATGGGGCGAACGTCAGCGGTATTTCCGAACCCCTGAAAGCAATCAAAGATTGAACAGTCCATATAAAGACTTTTGACATTTTAATCTTTACTCTTTAACCTTCATCTCCTTCTCTATGGTGTAAACTCAACCTTCAGTCAGTTTAGATAGCTGGCTACACGGCACTGGGATACCCCCAATACGCCTGGAGGAACAATGACTTTAGAACCTGTGAGTTTAGAATCTGTGCCACCATCCGCCACTCGCGAACATTACCGCACCCACGTCATCACGTACGGCTGTCAAATGAATGAATATGACACCTACACAATTCAGTCTGAACTTGTGTCAGGTGGTCACCAACTCGTCGAGCATCCTGATGATGCGAACTTAATTATTTTGAACACCTGTGCAGTGCGCGGGAAACCTGTAGAAAAAGTTTTAACCCTGCTCGGTGAACTTCGTAAAGAGCGCAAAGGTGGGCGAGACTTGACCCTCGGCCTGATGGGCTGCTTGGCCCAACTCGAGGAAGGTCAAACCATCGCCAAGAAATTTAACATAGATATTTTGCTCGGTCCTGGTGCCATCACCGATATTCTGCCCGCGATTGACGCACTTGATAGGGGCGCAGACCACTTCGAGTCTTTGCGTTTCAAGGATGATTTAGACACTTACATTACACCTGCACCGAATGCCCTCACGGGTTTTCTAACCATAATGCGCGGCTGCAATCATCACTGCACCTACTGCATTGTACCGACTACGCGCGGCCCTGAAGTTTCTCGTCCTATAGACGCGATTATGCAAGAAGCAGGGGCTATGGGGCAAAACGGTGTAAAAGAAATTTATTTATTGGGACAGAATGTAAACAGTTATGGCCTCGATAATGCAGCGTTACCTTCCTTTGCAAACTTGCTGCGTAGGGTTGCAGCCACAGGTATCCCAAGGGTTAAATTCACGACAAGCCACCCGATGAACTTTACCTCTGACATTATTGATGCCATCGCTGAAACACCAAATATCTGCAAGTACATTCACCTTCCCGTGCAATCTGGTAGTGACCGCATTTTGCGGCGCATGGCGAGAGAATATAAACGCAAGCGTTACCTAGACATCATCCACGAAATCCGCGCCAAAATCCCCCATGTCATTTTGTCTACTGATTTTATTGTAGGCTTTCCGGGCGAAACAGATGATGATTTTGAAGCCACGCTTTCTCTCTATGATGAAGTGCAATATGACCAAGCATATATGTTTATTTACAGCGCACGTCCTGGCACACCAAGCCACCAACATTTTAAGGATATGCCCAAAGCCCTTAAAACCGAACGTCTCAATCGCCTTATTGAAAAACAAAGACACTACACCTTGCAAAGCAATCAGCGTCTTGTGGGTACAACCTTGCAAGTTTTAATGAAAGAGAACGCCACCAAGCAAGCTTACGTCTTTGGACAAAGCGACCAAAACCACACGGTGCTCATTCCCGAAGAACAAATCACGCGCATGGGACTCTATGACATTGTGGTGGAGAGTGTCACGCCACATACTATTTATGGGAACGTAAAAGATTTTCAGCGTGAGGCAATACCGCTTGCGATTTTGAGGTGAGGAGAGAATCTTTTTTCTACTACCCCCTTTCTCCTACCTTCTGTATCCTGCTTTTATGACAAGAGACTTCACCGCTACCGCCTTTGTCTACTGGCAGGGCAAAACACTCCTCCACAAACATAAAAAACTTGGTCTTTGGCTTCCTTGCGGCGGACACATCGAAAGCAACGAACTCCCCGATGACGCGGCCAGAAGAGAAGTCTTAGAAGAATCGGGCGTAGACATTGAACTCCTCGGTGAACGAACCCTCGAGATTGACGAGCCCAAACAGCTCGTTCGCCCTCGAGGGATTCAGCTCGAGGCCATTCAGGAAGGTCACGAACATATTGACCTAATTTATTTTGCCAAACCTATCAAAAGCTACAGCGGCTTTTTGCGTAGCGATGACCCAACTCTGGGTTGGTACAGCCCCGAAACGTTGAAAACGATGGACATAAGTGAAGAAATCCATGCCTGGACGACACTGATTTTTCAGGAATTAGGGGTTGGGAGTTAAAGCATTCGGGAAACCCTAACTCTCAATGTCTCCTCCCTATCTCTCCTTTCATGTTATGAATTTTCCATCCTCTCATAAACCAAACCGTTACACTGGTTTCGTGAATTTACTTTGGAAGCTTGCTTGTCGGAATTTACTACGCCACAAATGGCGTAGTCTCGCAACTGTAATTGGGATTGCTCTTGGCATTGCAGCGGTACTCGCCACACTCTCCGTTGGCGATAATGTCCGTCGAAATATTGCCGAAGCTTTAGAAGTTGCCGCTGGTGAAGCTGATTTGCTCGTTGCTCCTGGCGCACAAGGACGATCTTATTTTCCTATCGGTGACTTAACCGAAAAGATGAAAGCAGTACCTGGAGTCCTAGATATCTATCCTGTCATGAACGAACGTGCAGAACCCATCCGCGACGTGCAAATCGCTTCGGATTCGATTATTCCTGGTGTAGATTCAGGCTTTCAACTGTCTGGGCGCGTCACTGAAACTACCGAAAACCTACCCGTCAAACTCCTCGAGGGTGAGATTCCGCAAGAAGGTTCTGATGGCATTGTCATCGCTTCAGGTTTTGCCGAAGGGCGTAGTATCGAGATGGGCGACACGCTCGAGTTCGCTTATGGACCAAAGAATTTAGTCTTTACGGTTACTGGCATTCTTGATGATTCATTTGGCTATGCCAGCACCAACGGCGGACGCGTGGGTCTTGTTAACATCGCAGACTTGCAAGCTCAAAACAATCAACAAGGTCGAGCTTCGATTTTAGAAGTGCTTCTAACCGATGACGCAATCCTCGAAGACGTGCAAACACAAATACAAGACCTGCTTGGCGACACGTACAGCGTTACCCTACCAGCGAGTAGCGGGAATACCGTTCTCGGTCTCGTGGATACGCTCGAAGCTGGACTGCGTATTCTAGCGGCAACACTTTTAGCCCTCGGTGCTTTTATGGCCTATAATACTTTCTCAGCCACGATTGTTGAGCGCACGAAAGAATATGCCCTGCTCAGAACAATTTGTATGACAAAGAACAACGTCAGAAATCTAGCCCTAACGGAAGCCTTTCTGCTTAGCATTTTAGGAGTCGTTGTCGGGCTTCTTCTCGGGGTTCTTCTTGCCTATATTATCGTGCGTGTTAATGCCACTCTGCTGGGTTTCGAGTTTCGTACCTTGCTCATCCCTTTTTACTCTGTGGCCATTGCCTGTGCCGTCGGGGTTGTTATCTCACTCGTCGCAGGTTATTTACCTGCCACCGCAGCATCAAACACACCCCCTGTTGTGGCCTCCCGTCAATCTCTTGAGGCTGGCCAAGTAAGGTATCCTCATTTCGGCTGGCTTTTTCTCGTTATGGGTATTGCTGCAGCACTTTTCCCTTGGGCTAAACTCTGGTCGTTGCTTGGGGCCTTCCTCGCAATGGTGTTTCTCTTCCTTGGTGTTACGTTTGTTACCCCTTTTCTGCTACGCCCTACCCTCAAAATTCTTACCCCTCTCCTTACGGCCCTTTTAGGTTTACCCGGTAAACTCGGTGCAGATTTTGCGCGGCGCAATGCCGTGCGTAATGGTGTTGCCATTGGTACCGTTGTGATTGGTGTGGCTCTAACGATTGGTGTAGGTTCAATGGTATCCGGCATCAATCAAGGTATCGCCAAATGGGTCGAAACAACGCTCATCGGTGATTTATTTGTCACCTCACCCGTCAACTTTCCTGCTGATTTTGAAGAGGCTGCCAAACGCGCCGTTCCTGAACTCGATCAAACGAGTGGTGTGCTGCTCTGGCAAGTGCGCTATGAACCAGAAGGTGAAGAACGAGGTCGCACCGTTGTTCTTGTACTCGCCGATGTTGAAAGATTTAATCCCGACACTGGGTTTGGAACCTTTCAGTATATTGAAGGTCAAGGCGATAATGTCGAGGGTTACACCAACCTAAAAAAAGGTGGCTATGTCCTTGCTTCAAACACCTTGCGAGACCGCTTTGGCGTGAGCCAAGGTGACACGGTGAGCCTTCGCACCAATGATGGCTTCAAAGATTTTATCGTTGGCGGAGTGATTGTAGATTTTACGGGTGGTGGCGAGGTTTTTGTCGCTAGCCTCGCGGATGCTCAATTTTTTGGTGGCGGTGAACCCGATTTATTCGTTATGACCCTTAAAGATGGTGCCAACGCTGAAGTGGCTCGAGACAACCTCGTAGCCGCCTTTCCCGAGCTTTACCTTGATGTCACGCTCAACTCGAGTTACCGCGAACGAATCTTGTCCCTTACCCAACGCTCGTTTGTAACTACGAATGGCTTACTCGGTCTCGCTATCTTTATTGCTGCACTCGGTGTCGCCAACACCCTAGGTATGAACTTAGTAAACCGCCACCATGACATCGCCGTTTTACGCACGATTGGACTCACGCGACGTAAGATTGGCCGAGTCATTATAGCGGAGGGTATTGTCGTCGCTGTGCTTGGTACCCTTCTCGGGCTTGGCTGCGGACTCTTGCTCTCGCAAGTTATCACCGTAGGCGCGGAAGCACTCACGGGTTTTGTCATCACACCAAATTTTTCGCCGCGCCTTATTTTTATATCCCTCCTCGCCTCACCCGTCTTGGGCATGGTAGCCTCATACTTCCCTGCCCGCCGCGCTGCGAAGCAGTCACCCGTCGCAGCCCTAGGGGGTGCATAATGCTCAACACAATAAACCTAAACAAATCGAAGAAGGCGACAAGAGGACATGGGGCTATGGAAAAAACAATTCTTTCTTTGGCTCCTTTTCGCTTCATCCCCTTGTCTGTCTTTCACGGAGTCCAGTAATGTCAATCTCAGCTTTAAGTGCCAAGAATCTAACCAAGACCTACGAACTCGGTGGCGAAACGATTTACGCGCTGCGCGATGTTAGCTTTGATGTGGGGCGTGGCGAATTTGTCGCCGTCATGGGTCCATCGGGCAGTGGTAAAAGCACCCTGATGCATTTGCTAGGACTACTCGATTTGCCTGAAAAAGGTGAAGTGCTTATCGAGGGAAAAAGCACCAGAGATTTAAGCGATGATGACCTCACCCATTTACGACGCGACAAACTGGGCTTTGTTTTTCAAAGCTTTGAACTCATTCCTACGCTGTCGGCTAGGGAAAATATTTTACTACCTGCCGAAGTTGCAGGAAAGCGCAGTGAGTCCGAAATACGCTGCGAAAAAATCGCTGCACAACTCGGCATTGGTGAACGCTTGCACCACCGCCCTAACCAACTTTCGGGTGGACAGCGTCAGCGTGTCGCCATCGCGCGTTCACTTATCAATGACCCTGTTGTTATTCTTGCCGACGAACCCACCGGCAACTTAGACAGCCACACCAGCACCGAAGTGTTAGAACTGCTCAAGCGTGGCGTGAAGGAAAATAGTTGGACAGTCATCATGGTGACACACGACCCTAAAGCCGCCCTCTATGCAGACCGCATCGTATTTTTACAAGACGGCAAACTCTCCGGTGAATCCCGCACCGATGCAAATCAGATACACACAGTAATTGAACAATTTGTGGGAGTCTAAGATAATCTTAAAAAAGCCAAAGCGAAAGGCGAAGATAAAGGCTTTTAGGACTTTAGCCCTCCTCTTTGCTTTCTGCTTCCGCTTTCTCGACTACGGCTTCTCACCTAAAAATCTGCCATACTAAACCATGCTGACCGCAGTTGTTTTCTTACTTATTCTCACGACAGCCGTGGTGATTCACGAGCTAGCTCACTACTGGAATGCTAAAAGCGTTGGACTGCCCGTTAAATCGTTTTCCGTGGGTATGGGGCCTGTGCTCCTACGTAAACACTGGCGCGGCACCGAGTGGCGGCTTTCGCTCTTACCTATTGGTGGCTATGTAGATATTCCTGGCATGGCCCCCAAACAAGACGAACAGGGCAACTACCAACACCCCGATGAAGGCTTTGCCACCAAAAATGTTTGGCAAAAAATCTGGGTACTTATTGGCGGTGTCATTGCTAATTTTATCTTGGCGGTTGTGTTACTCGCCGTTGTTATTACCGCTGACCCAAGCTTCCGCACCCTCACGTCAGGAATTCAAAGTGATTTTGGTGCCAAGATTGCAGCGGTTGAACCTGGCATGAGTGCAGCAGAACTTGGCATCCAAGCCAACGACGTGATTTTGAAGATTCATGACATTGAAGACCCAAGAGCCTCTCAGGTTACAGACGCAATTCGCAGTACGACAGGAACGCTGACGCTCCTGTTGGGACGCAACGGTGAAGAAGTCACGATTTCAACGCCCTGGCCACCAGAAAACCTTGGCAGTGAACCTCCGCGCCTCGGTATTCAAATTGAACCCTTGAGCGTCGAAACACCGCCGAGCATTAATTTTTTTGGAGCAATGGCTGAAGCAACCACGTTCTACGTGAGCGTCGTACCAGAGTCACTGCGCGGTTTTGTACGTGGCATTGGCCAAGCAGCGACAGGACAGCAAAACAGTGATGTTGCAGGCGTTGTAGGCATTGTTGATGCAGTGAACCAAGCTACAAAAATTGGCATTATCCCCGTAATTGCCTTAGCCGCGTTTATTAATTTCTCACTCGCACTTTTTAACCTTCTGCCTATTCCAGGTCTTGATGGTGGACGCATTCTTTTAGCAGGCATTGTTGCACTGCGTGGCAAACCCTTCAAACCTGGACAAGAAGAATTTATTCATTTTGTAGGTTTTATGTCTGTGTTAGCAATTATGCTGCTCATTACCTTTAACGAAGTTACAGGTCTGTTTAGAAATTAGGAAGGAGGGATGAGCAATGAGGGATGCATCAAGAAAAACACCTCCTTCTTCCTTTCTCCTTCCTCCTTCTGTATGTAGCATTTTAATCCCTGCCTTCAACGAAGCAAAAACCGTTGCTAGCGTCATCCGCGTAGCTCTCGAGTCCAACCTTGGGACTGTGCTCGTCGTGGATGACGGCTCAAGTGATGGAACAAGCAGCACAGCAAAAGCAGCCGGCGCAACCGTTCTGACACTGCCCCAAAATCTCGGTAAAGGCGGTGCAGTACACGAAGGGGTTCATGCTTTGGGCACAGAAGTTGTGCTTTTGATTGACGCAGACCTTACTGGACTTACTGTGCAGCACCTGCAAGATTTAGCACGTCCGGTGCTTGAGAACAAAGCCGATATGAGCAGAGGCGTGTTTACCGGCGGACGCTGGACCACCACTGCTGCCCAACAACTCACCCCCCAACTCAACGGTCAACGTGCTATCAAACGCGAAAAATTCCTAGATATTCGTGGACTACGCAACTCCCGCTACGGTATCGAAACCATCATCACCGACCACGCCAAACGCAACGGCTGGCGCACCATAGATGTCGCATTAGCGAACGTCTCACAAGTTATGAAAGAAGAAAAACACGGCTTTTGGTATGGGTTTAAAGTACGGCTGGGAATGTATAGAGATATTTTTCGAGCTTATCTCGAGAGCGTGAGACGTAAAACGTGAAAGGTAAAACGTTTTTTTACATCTCACGTCTTACCTCTCACCTCTAACTCTGCCTCGTTTAGGACGAATGACCTACTAAAAAACCGCTACACTACTCCTATGAAGCTTTCCCGTTTTGCCCTGTACGCTTGGTTAACGTTGCTCGTTACGTTTATCGTCATTTTGTGGGGCGACGTGGTGCAGGTTACAGGCTCGGGGGATGGCTGCGGCGCACACTGGCCCGTGTGTAACGGCGAAGTTCTACCCGTCATTGAAGGTAGAGAAACCCTTATCGAATTTACGCACCGTTTAACGAGCGGTGTAGTGTTTTTAATGTCGGTAGTTCTCTTGGTGTGGTCACGACGTGCTTTTCCCAAAGGTCATGAAGTTCGTAAAGGTGCCAATTTTAGTTTATTTTTTATGTTTACCGAAAGCTTAGTAGGCGCAGCTCTCGTTGTCTTTCGCTTAGTTGGGACAGATGCTAGCATCACGCGGGCCATCGTTGCTCCGATTCACCTTGTCAACACGCTCTTTCTGATTGCAGCACTTACACTGACGGCTTGGTTTTCTTCCGGAGGCAAACCGTTTCGCCTCAAAGACCAAGGTTCCCTTAGTTCACTATTACTTCTGGGCTGTGTCAGTCTTATTATTATTGCCATTATGGGTGCTATCACCTCACTTGGTGATGCTATATTCCCTGTTCGCCATACTACTGAGGCCATTGGACGCAGCATGAGTGCAGGTGAACACTTCCTCGTACGCTTACGGATTTATCATCCTTTTGCTGCAATTGGACTCGGACTTTTTGTTTTAGTTGCGGCGCGTTACATTGCGTCTACACGTTCGAGCAAAACAACACAAACTATCTCCTTAGCTATTTTTGTAATCTATTTATTGCAAATTGCTGTAGGCTTTTTGAATGTTGCACTAAGTGCAGCACTACCAACTCAGCTCATCCATTTACTTCTCGCGGACGCTCTATGGACGCTCTGGATTATTCTCGCTGCAAGTGCCTTGGCAAATAAAGCAGTTCAACCCAGTTTGAATGAGATAGTAACTGTAAGGGCAGGTGGCATAAATTAATTAGTCATGCTGGACAATCAACTCTATTGCAAAGGCTCGTACAAACCCCTTCTGTAAACCCCAGCCTCGAGTCCATCCCTGTAGGCGAAAAAGCGGTAGCTCACTTTGTGGCAACATGGTGTAAAGAGCAAGGGCTCGAGGTAATGCTCGAGAACGTTACCCGCAACGACCTAATGTGATTGCTATTGCGAAAGGCTCGGGTGGTGGTCGCAACCTCATGCTTAATGCTCACACTGATACGGTAGGCATAATGGGTATGAACCATTCTTTTTCAAGACACACTTTTTCAAGACACATCAATGAAGACAAACTGTTTGGGGCGGAGCCCTAGACATGAAAGCAGGGCTTGCTGCTGCCATGCTAGCTACAGCTCGAGCCAAAACTATGAGTTTACGCGGTGATGTTTTACTCACTGCCGGCATTGATGAAGAAAATAGCAGCTTAGGCACAGAGGGCAGTGCTAGAACGTCATCATGCAGATGCTGCCATTGTAACCGAGCCTAGTTGGATGGATGCGTGCGTTGCTCATCGCGGTTTGCGGTTTTTACACTATAGCTACACGGTAAAGCTGTTCACACCTCACAGTCTCAACTCGGTATTAAGTATTTCCATAGTGAAAATGCAGAATGAAAAATGCGACTATGGCTTCAACAAAGGGCTTTAGCTCATTACAAAGGTGAGATTCCTGCAAACTCAGTATGGAAATACTTAATCGTCATTTCCCCGTGTAAAATAAGGCTTTTCGTAATTTCGCAAGATGTCTAGTATGTCAAAACCAGCATCAGCATTGAACAAGGCTCCTTGGAGAACAAGTCCTAGGCGTTTCACAGCCTTGAACGATGTTGCCAGGCTGTCTTTGAGGTTGAACGTGTCATTGTGGTTGCCTGGCAACAACTGGCAGATGGCGATGATAATCTGTCAATGGCAATTGATGGCATGTCTTGGCTTTCTTGCGTCCTTGATAGACCACTCTTTCACCCACTTTTTTAGCAAGGGTGCGTGACCCGTCCAGATTGACTTCAGACAAGTCTAGCTCCGCTTGAATGCTCAAGA
>JBOFGY010000237.1:0-1893 GCA_051649365.1 Trueperaceae bacterium | reverse complement strand
TTCTATTTCTCGCAACAATGTTGCGGGTTTTTAGTTCTCTCAACACCATCGAGAGTCTTTTGGCTTATTTTCCAAAATTCTCGCACCAGTGGTGCGAGAATTTGGCTAAAGTCTAGTTATCTCAACAGTGTTGAGAGTTTTTCATGCTGTTACGACCTCGAGCTGTTCTTCACTCTCGCCCAGTTCTGCCAAGATGCCTTTAAGCTCTTCCATTGCCGCTTGCAATTCGGTCATGGCCATTTGGGCCAGGGCTGCGGG
The DNA here is from genome assembly GCA_051649365.1 of Trueperaceae bacterium. GTDB lineage: Bacteria > Deinococcota > Deinococci > Deinococcales > Trueperaceae > CAVTAE01. The sequence goes on along the minus strand of JBOFGY010000237.1, from coordinate 1,635 downwards.
TTCGGGCAGGTCTTCGCTACTTTCTTCGCTGTCGTCTTTCAGCCAGCTTATGTCCAGGCTCTCACCTCGGTTAGAGATGTACTCGCGTGAGAACTTGCGGAATCTACCCATTTCGCCCGTGTCGGTGCGTTTGGCCAGGCTTTCAGGTTCTCCTAGCGGGTCATCTCCAAAAGCAGTTTCAAAATCGCTGAAGTAATTGCGCGTAAACTGCGTGCGTTTGCCAAAACTCGGCATATTGGCGCGTAGGTCGTAGACCCAGACTTCTTTGGTGTTGTTCTTTTCTGTGTTGCCGCGTGTAAAAAACAGGACGTTTGTTTTTACACCCTGCGCGTAGAAAATGCCTGTGGGCAATCTCAGGATAGTATGCAGGTTGCATTTGTCCATGAGGTCGGCGCGGATTTGTTTGCCTACGTTGCCTTCAAACAGCACGTTATCTGGCAAGACCACCGCCGCGCGTCCACCTGCTTTTAGACCTCTATAAATATGCTGCAAAAAGCAAAACTGTTTGTTGCTCGTCGGAAAAGTAAAGTCCGTGCGACTTGGCAGACCGCCGCCTTTTTTCGTGCCGAAGGGTGGGTTCGTTAAAATAAGTGTTGCTCCAGCTTTACAAAGCCTTTCGCCTGCTTCTCCTAACGTGTCACCGTATTGAATCCCCGCTTGACCAGACACATAATCAATCCCGTGCAACATCAAATTCATGAGCGCGAGGCGGTGAGCATCGAGAACGTGTTCCATGCCGTAAAAAGTTTGAAGGCGATATTTGCGCTGCTGGTTTTCCGTCCAGTGGTCGGGGTCACTGTGCGTTTTAATGAAGTGATTGGCAGCAATCAAAAAACCACCCGTACCTGCGGCGGGGTCTTGGATGATGTCATCCAAGGTCGGCTTCATGACCTGCACCATGCTGTCAATAAGCGGGCGCGGCGTAAAGTATTGCCCTGCGCCGCTCTTTTTTTCGTTGGCGTTCTTTTCTAAAAGACCTTCGTAGAGGTCGCCCAAGCCTTCTTGTCGTGCGCTGTACCAATCCAGTTTGTCGATTTCTGTCACGAGCGTTGAGAGGGTCGCAGGTTTTTTGATGAATGAACTAGCATCAGTAAAGATTTCTTGGACAATGCCACTACCTTTACTCCCCAAGTGAATGAGGAGGCTTTTATAAAACTCGAGCCGCTCTAAGGCAGATTTAGTCTCGAGGTCACGCCAACGATAGCCCTCGGGGAGTTGGTCTTCGGTGTTGGTTTCTTCCGCCATTTTTAGGAAAAGCAAGTAAGTCAATTCTGTGACGTACTGGTGATAAGTCACACCGTCGTCTTTGAGCACGTTGCAGAGGTTCCATAACTTTGCAACGATGTCGTGGGTTACAAGATTCATTCGTTAAGGATACCTTTCAAAGTAGGGCTGTGTCACGTCTGGGCAGAATGCTTTGCTCGAGATGCTTCAAATTTAGGTATACACCAATGATAAAGCCAGCCCTCACTCACTCTTCGTCATTGCGAGGAACGTTTTAATTTTGCGGGAACAGTCAATTAAGAACTTTGTGACTTTTGAGGTAGGCGAGTGACGAAGCAATCTCCTTTCATTATCTTTGTAATCAGGAGGTTCTCAAATTCCAAAATCAACAGCTTTTAAGAACTCCCACCA
>JBOFGY010000236.1:0-9608 GCA_051649365.1 Trueperaceae bacterium | reverse complement strand
CAGCACAGGACTTACGCAGCAAGTCGAAGAGGACGGGTTCCAGGTTGTAAACTAAGCTATGAAAGGCTTAGTGAAACGAGGGGATTACTGCCAGTTTTTGCTGGTGAGCCAGGTGAACTACACGCTGACGTATTTTGCCGACCATGCGCGGGGGTTTAGTCACGATGCCGCGACAAGGTATTTAGGACGAGATAGAGTCAGACCTTCAGAAGTGTGGCGACACGTCAAGGGTGAGCTGGTACTCAGTGCAAACGGGTATCTGATCTTTGATGATAGCGTCCTGGACAAGAATCACGCGAGAGACATCGAGGGAGTTTACCGACACTACAGTGGTAACGAACACCGCATCATCCGGGGCATTGGACTTATCAGTTGTGTCTACGTGAATCCTGAAACCGAGGAATTCTGGGTGATTGATTACCGCCTGTATGACCCGGACGTGGATGGTAAAGACAAACACCAACACGTTTCAGACATGCTTGATAGCTGCCTGTGGCGATGTAGCCAGGGAGAGCTTGATGTCAAAACTATCTTGATGGATAGGTGGTATGCCATCACCAAGCTCATGGTAAAGATTCACCGTGCAGGACTACATTTCTACTGCCCAGTTAAACCTAATCGTGCGGTCAGTGAGATCAAAGAAAGTGAGAGGTATCGCTATCAAAAAGCTGAGGATTTAAGCTGGAACGAGGAAGAACTCGACATGGGCAAGCAGGTTCACTTGCGAGAATTCCCCCAAGGCTTAAACCTAAAACTGTTTCGGATAGCTCTCTCAACCGAGGGCACGGAGTTTATCGTAACCAACGACGAATCTTTACTGGATGCTCAAGCTGTGCAACAGGTGCAGGGCGTGCGCTGGAAGGTAGAGCAGTTTCACCGAGAAGTTAAACAAGTCACCGGTATTGAGGCGTGTCAATGCCGTAATGCACGCTCTCAACGTAATCATATTGGCTGTGCTTTGCTCGTTTGGCTCTGCCTCAAACGCTATGCCAAACAGATGTTCACGACGGTCTACCAACTCAAACAAGGCTTACTCGACGATTATCTTAGGCAGCAATTACAAACCCCTTCGCTCGTTTTGAGCTGAGACTTTTTGCCTCTACCGCGTAAGTCCTGTGCATTCGTCCAGTCTCTTAAAAAATCCTTCAGGGTTTCGTATTTGCCGCTTACTTTTTTGCGAGTGTAATCTTTTAAGCTTTCAGTGATGAGTTTGCCGTCTGTGTCTAGAAATTGAATACGCTCGTTGATGACGGTTACAGGCACGTTATCAACGTAGTAGCGTTTTCTACCTTCACCCCCGGTGAGTTTTTCATCTTGTCCTCCACTTGCGGCTTCTTTTACAGGTGGCGTGATGGGTTCACCATCATCCGGTTCATAAACCATCACAGGCTCACCGTCAAACTCGGGGTCAGCAAAAAGTTTGGTAGCTTTGCGAAAATCCATAATGGTGAAATAGAGCTTGTCATAGTCTTCATTGATGCGCGTACCACGCCCAATGATTTGCTTAAACTCGGTGAGGCTATGGATGCTTTTATCTAACACAATGATTGCAGGTTTGTGCGTCAACACCTGTGGTCATAAGCTGGCTCGTTATAGCAATGACAGGATAAGGTTTGAGATAATCGGTTATTTTTTTGGCAACCTCGAGGGTGCGTTTCCCCATCACGAGTTCTTTATCCATAGAGGACACTCATCAATCACAATGAGATCAAAGAAATCGGGCAAAAGTTGCTTGTAAATTTTTTCATGGTTTTCTTTACCTGTTAGGACTTGGTAAAGCCCTAGATAAATTTCATAGGAGCGGTCAATCGTTTTTTGTTTTTTGTCTACGGCAATCGTAAGGTCATAGCGCGTCTTGTCTTTTAATTCAATCGTTTTTCTTCGTGTTGACAGCTTTGCCATAGCACTTTTGAACGGCTTAAAATCATTCACAATGGTTTGATCAACAAGAACGTTTCTGTCTGCTAAAAATAAAACCCGTTCGACTTTTTTGGCTTTCCAAAGTCGCCAAATGATTTGGAAAGCGGTGTAAGTCTTGCCGGTGCCAGTCGCCATGACAAGAAGTAAACGGTCTTGACCTTTGGCGACAGCTTCTACCGTGCAGTTAATGGCTTTGCGCTGGTAGTAGCGCGGCTCTTTGCCGCTCCCGTCGTTGTAATAGTCTTGGGTGATGATGTTGGCCTGGGGTTCGGTGATGCCCTTCCAGGTTTTGTACTTGTTCCATGCGAAGGAAAAGAGCTTAAAGAGATTTCTTGCTCGAGTTCGGCACTTTGCCCCGTGTTGTCACGGAATAGAAAGCCGTCACCGTTAGAACTAAAAACAAAGGGAATGTCTAGCATCTCACCGTACTCGAGGGCTTGTTGCATCCCGTCACCTACAGCATGGTTATTGTCTTTCGCCTCAACAATGGCTAAAGGTAGATCGGATTTCAAATAAAGAATATAATCAGCGCGTTTGACTTCGCCCCGTCGAGTTTTGACACCACGCACTAGAACTTGCCCGTGTGTAAGCTGGACTTCTTCACGGACTTGGCCATGGATGCCCCAGCCTGCTTCCTGAAGAGCAGGGGTAATGTAATGTACTTCGTGCAAATATCACGCTCTGACAGTTCTTTTTTGCTCGTGGTGATAGAAAACCTCCTCGACAATGGTTTTGTTACACCATAACAATGGTTTTAGTACACCATGAGGAACTCGTGCAGGTATTAATAAAGTTCACAGGATTCCGTACCTATGACTGCTTTTACAGTACACAAATAGGAACGTATCTTACTCGTTGAGTAAGATACGTTCGTGCTGCCATACTAGACGGCGTTTTTCGTGGCGGGCGCGCAAGGGCTCGAACCCTGGACCTATGGTTTTGGAGACCATCGCTCTACCAACTGAGCTACACGCCCTAGAATGTAAACCCCCTGGTCAATAGGGGGTTTTGTGGCTCGGGAGGTAGGGATCGAACCTACGACCATTCGATTAACAGTCGAACGCTCTGCCGCTGAGCTACTCCCGAATACAGATGCCTAGTTTAGACCTTCAAATAGGGCTTACCACCAAGCGAACAGTAGTTTAGCAGAGGCGTTAGCAGTTTGGCAACTATGTATCCTACGCAGTCTAGACTCACCAAGGATGTCATTTTTTATTTGTAAAACCTCTCGCACAACCTTTTGCTTTCCGCTCGCACAACCTTTTGCTTTCCGCCTACAGCCACAAAATCTTTGGTTAACCTGAGTACTGTGGGTATTACTGACAAATCAGCATAGGAACGGTGCATCGCCTTAAGATTTCGTCAAGCGTGCCACCTAGAACAGGCTCGAGCAAAGCCCCATATTCATAACTCCCCAAAATCAGTAGGTCACTCTCTGTCTCCTGCAACGCCTCAATAACCACGTTAACCACGTCGCCCTCTTTAAGTAAACACTGCGCCTCTAACCCATGTTTGCGGAGATAGGTTTGGGCCTGATCGAGCATTTTTTCACTCGTTCTGCCCCGTTGTTTTACGGTTAAGACTGTGAGAGGTAATTGCCATTTGAGAGCTAAATAGGTAGCTGTATAAAGGGCGAAGTCTGCTTTTGCGGTGCCATCATAAGCCAGCAAGGGCCGCTGTAATGGTGTCACGACGTGTGGCACGGCGAGCACAGGTTTTGGCACGCGCCGCAGGAGCGCGTGAAACCCGGTATTGAGAAATCCCGAGGTCATGGTGGGTGGATAACTGAGCGTCGCAACCACGAGGTCAGCCCAAACTGCACGCTCACCTAAAACGGGAATCACCGTGCCAAGTTCCACCGCGAGTTGCCCGTCTAGACCAAACTGTCGGCAGCGTTCATCAAAGGTAGTCTTGAGCGTTGTCATCGTTTCTGACTGCGTCATTATGTTATCGGTTATCACGTGAAGACCATAAAGTTTTGCCCGCTCGCGGTCTGCAAGCACGAGAGCTTGCTCGAGCGCGTCCCACCCTTGCTCTGTGCCCGATACCGTTACTAAGACATCATCAAATAACGTGTGGAGTAATCCTGGTGAATCCCCGAGCGTCGTCAGCCTACGGTCTTGCTTTTTCACACCCTGATTTTTCATACCCAAGGTACGTGCGAAATTATCTACGATGGCCTCGGGGCGAAGTTGCCATTTCCAACCTAAGGTTTCCTCGAGTTCAGCTCGGTACTTCGCCAAGTAAACATAGAGGTCCGTTACCGTGCGACCTGGAAAAGCTTGGACAAGTCCGCGCTCACGCAACATCGCAACGACGGCGAGATAAACATTGTCATACCAGTGACCCACTGCTTCGCTATGGGAAACGTCACGCTTTAAGTCGAGACCCATAAAATAACGGTGTACGGTAATGTGATCGAGCAAAACATCATATTGACCTGGCACACTAACACTAAGGTCAGCATCAGGACGCACGTCGTGCAATTGCGTTGTCTCTAAAAAATTAGCGTACTCTGCTTTTATAATAAGTTCGTCGGGTGTAACGTCTGCAGAAAGCGCAACGTTCGCGTGAACAGGCGTAACGTAAGCTTCTAGGTACTTGAGTTCCATTTCTCTGGCCACAGACACACGGTGATTGCCGTCTTTTACAAAATAGGCTTCACCAAGTTGATACACCTCGATAGGTGGTACACCTTGCTGGCTCAACATCAGTTCTTTGATTTTGGCCCAACGCTGACTGTCACTATCGGTGCGCGGCAAAAAGTCTTTCGTGAAATCGTGATATCGCCCAACACTCCCCACGATCGCTGCAACTGGAATTTCTTTAAGTTGACGCACAGGGCTCTCTACCGCATGAAGCTGTTTACGAACGTCATCATAAGAAAGTAGTTCTGTCGAATTACCCGTCAGACGCGCAATCACATCTTGCAAACTTGCCTTCAAACGAGCACGACGAAAATCTTCGAGCGCACTCTGGGCATTATAGGAAACGTCTGACACGCGTTTAGTATGACATGGGAACGTTAAAAAGCAGAAGGCGAAGAGCTTAAAACTAAAAGGCTTCTAGCCTTAAGCCTTTGACTTCTTTTATTTTTTTCGTTTCAATGCCGCAAGAATTCTCGAGAGCTGACGAATATGTTTTGCGTCGTGAAAGAGAACGTGCTCGAGCACGTCTGAAATCGTCATGCGACCTTGACTCGGGTGGATGCCCATGCGTCGCCACTGTTGGGGCTCGAGTCCTTTGAACACGCTAATCGTACGCTCACGGTATAAACAAAAGGCTTGCGTCATCTCTGTAAGGGTTTGCTGGGCATACTTGTTTTCTTTGACGAGTGCATTCTGGTCTACCGCATCAAACGTTGGCGTGATTTTTTTAAGCATGAGGTCAATGCGACCTTCAATAAAAACAAGTTCAAAGTCGCGCAAATGGCAGATAACTTCTAAAAATGTCCAGGCGGTTGGCTCTTCACGAAAGGTTTGTGCTTCCTGTTGCGAAAGTAAGCTCGCCAAGTGCTTAATCGTTTCCTGATGAATAGCAAGTTGTTGTAGATGTTGCTCGAGATTCATGAACACTCCAAAGGTGCCATGAGTATATAGCATTCACCCTGAGAGGACGGTGAGGCTACCTCTTAGCCTTTTCCCGGTATTGCAATTCGTAAAGCTTACGGTAGTAACCTTCTTGCTTGAGAAGCTCGACGTGACTGCCCTCCTCGATAAGTTTGCCTTTGCGCATTACCATAATGCGGTCAGCGTCTTGAATCGTAGAGAGGCGGTGCGCGATAATAATACTCGTGCGGCCTTGCATCAGTTTTTTAAGTGCACCTTGAATGAGTTCTTCGGTTTCGGTATCCACGTTTGCTGTAGCCTCATCTAAGACAAGCAGAATGTCTGGATTTTGCACGAGGGCTCTGGCAAAAGCGATAAGTTGTTTTTGACCCGTCGAGAAACCTGCCCCACGTTCACGCACAGGTGTGTCGTAGCCTTGTGGCAGTTTTTCAATGAAGGGATGAGCGTTCACAAACTTAGCAGCCTTGATGACTTGCTCGAGGGGAATCGTGTCATCGTTCAACGTGATATTACTTTTAATAGTACCGCTAAACAAAAACGGGTCTTGCAACACAATACCCACGTGTCGACGCAAACTCACTTGGTCGTAATCACGCACGTCTTTACCATCAATTTTAATTGAGCCTTTCTGCACGTCATAGAAACGACTTACTAAACTGATAATTGTGGTCTTCCCTGCACCCGTGTGTCCTACGAAAGCTACCGACTCACCAGGTTTTATAGTGAAATTTAGGTCGCGCAGCACCCACTCTTCATCTTGATATGCAAAGGAAACATCTTCAAACTTCACTTCACCGCGAAAGTTTTGAACGTGGAAGGGGTCACTGCGATTCGCAATTTTCTCAGGCGTATCGAGAAGTTCAAAAATGCGTTCACTACTCGCCATTGCGGCTTGCAAAATATTAAACTTATCTGACAAATCTTGAAGTGGACGAAAAAATTGCTGGCTGTACTGAACAAAAGCAATAAGCACACCGATGGTAATAACATCACCGCGGCCGCTTCCTGTCCCAATAAGATAATAAGCACCAAAAAACAAAATAAGTGAGGTGGCAAACGAACCAAACATATTCACCGTTGGATAAAACAAACTAAACCAACGAATCTGCTCGACCTGGGCGTCAAGCAGCGCGAGATTGATTTTGTCAAAGGCCTGCTGATTGCGAGACTCACGGTTAAAGAGTTGTACGGTTTTCATGCCATTTAAGTTTTCAGCAAGATAAGCATTTGACCTCGAAGTTCGCAACCTCACTGCACGGTAGGCATCTCGAATACGGGTTGAGATGAGGTTAAGACAAAGAAATAGAATTGGCATAATGGCTAATGTCACAAGCGCAAGTCGCCAGTTGATACTCAGCATATAAATCATTAAACCAACAAGGAGTCCGATATCTGCTACCAACCCCACAATGCCACCTTGCATCATCTCCTGAATTGCGTCAACATCTGTCGTAATACGCGTAATAAGACGACCTACAGGTGTGCGGTCAAAAAATCCCAAATGTAATCGCTGTGTTTTAGAGAAAATCTCGCGGCGAATATCGTAAACAACGCACTGGCCCAACCACGTGACGATAAAGGTATAACCGTAACGAAACCCGAAGTTGAGAAGCTTGAGACCTAAATATAAAAACACAATGGTCGTCAAACCGCCAAGGCGTTGCTCAAGCGTCTTCAGCTCGAGGTTGGGATTCACCGTCAAATAGTTATCCACTGCTATGGAGGTAAGACGAGGAAAAGCAGGAACGAGTGCGCTGTAGGCTAGCATCAGCAAAATAGCCAGAATAAACTGCGTACGGTAGGGCCGAAGATAGGTAAGCAAGCGTTTGGTAATATCCCAATCAAATGACTTTTTGAATAGTTCACCGTCTTCGTTAAAGTCTCCCTCTTTGCGTAAAGCTTTCGTGTATTTGCGCCGTGAGGCAGCGTACTCCGCTTTCACTTTGCGAGCATCGTAGTGCGGGTCAGACATATCCGTTAAGCTAGATTTCATTCTTGCGTCGCCTCCAAATCTTCCTCGAGTTGTTGCCGATGGTCAATCTCGGCGTACCAACCATCAAGTTCTAGAAGCTCATCGTGGGTGCCTTGCTCGACAATATGTCCTTCGTGCAGCACTAAAATTCTGTGCACGTTTTGAAAAGCACTGAGACGGTGGGCAATAATCAGGGACGTTCGGTTTCTAGCGACGGTCTCGAGCCCTGTAAGTATCCTTGCTTCAGTTTGGGTGTCCACCGCACTCAGTGCGTCATCTAAAATCAAGATGGCAGGGTCACGAATAATCGCCCGCGCCATCGCCGTGCGCTGCCGTTGACCACCAGACAACGTAACACCGCGTTCACCGAGGTCGGTGTCAAAACCTTTGGGAAAATCACTGACATCGCTTACAAGTTGCACGAGTTCGGCCACTTCGCGGATTTTGGTTTGTCGCGCCTCACTTTTATCTTTAGGAAGCCCAAAGGAAATGTTGTTCCCAATGGTGTCCGAAAACAAAAACGGCTCTTGTGGCACGATGCCAATAAAACGGCGCAAGACCTCGAGCGGAAAGGTTTTAATATCACGCCCGTCTATTAAAATGTCTCCTGAGGTGGGCTCGAGCAAACGCGCAATGAGATTCACAATCATCGTTTTACCCGAACCTGTTTTACCTGTAATGCCGATGGTTTCTCCTTGGTTTATTTTGAAGGAAACATTCTCGAGGGCGGTGAAGTCCGCAAACTTCAAAGTGACATTTCTAAACTCAATGTCACCTTTGACATTCGTAAGGGTGACATCTGTCTGCGGCCCATCTGCAACCGCAGGTTTGGACTCGAGGATTTCTTTGAGACGCTTCCACGATGTTAAACCCCGCTGAACCACACTCGCAATCCAACCCAACGCAACAATTGGCCACTGAATGCCCTCAAATAGAAATAGAAATGATGCAAATTCACCGATACTAAGTTCACTACCGACACCTAACACCGTGCGCCCACCCATGAGCAAAATAAAACCAAGGGTGAGACCAAACATCAGCTCGGTAAGGGGAAACAAGGGTCCGTCTACTGCGACAAGATGCATGTTTCGTTTTATAAATTCATTATTGAGTTGCTCGAAGGTGTCGCGCGCACGCTGCTCGATACCAAACCCTTTCACGACCCGAATACCACTAAAGTTTTCTTGCGCCATCGCCGAGACATTGCCGAATTGTTCTTGAACTTTTTCATAACGCTTATTAATTACACGCAGTAGTAAAAAGAAAACCAGTGCTATAAAAGGGATGATAAGTAAGGTCAGTAAGGCTAAATCAAGATTAAGCTGCACCATTCGGTAAAAGGTGAATGCAATAACGAGCGTCATGTTAAGACCTTGAAACAGGCCTACCCCAATCATGCTGCGAACCGCACCCAAATCCGAGGTCATGCGGGCCATCAGGTCACCGACGCGGTTGTTATCGTAGTAACTCGCATCTAGTTTTGTAAAGTGCTCGAAAATATCGCGGCGAATATCGAACTGGACATCCCAACTCGCATTCAACATGGTGCGCCGCACGATGATGATGGAGAGGGACGCAATCAGCACGACAGCAATAAGCTGCCCAATATACAGCAGTAGAGTAGCGGTTGTTAAGGTATCTACCTGAAAGCCATCAACCGCTCTACCTATAATGATAGGGCCCAAGGTTGTGAAGTAGCCAAAAGAGATAAGTGCAACAATGCCAATTAAGAAAGGTCTAGGATATCGCCGAGTATAAGGAAAAATTTCTTTGAAGGCTTGGTACACGCACTGCCCTCCAGACGTGTGTGAGGTTAAATCCCCCACATTGGTTTGAGCCAACCGTCACTATAACTATAATTTTTTTTATCCTGCGTAATCTAACAACAGTGCGTTATGGGTATAAAGCTTAGGAAGTCAGCATGGTTTGGTTTGAGCAGTAGGCTCTAAAAATAGTGACACTGAACAAGTCCAAGGTAAAAACAGAAGTGTCTCTTAAAGCATTTTGGTTGTAACTACTCAGGAGGCAGCAGCGTAAAAGTGCTAGAGTTCAAGGCGAGCAGATAAACATGGAAGAGAGTTGCCCAAACTGCGAACGACTGGAAGCGCAAGTGCTGGAGTTACAAGAACGACTAGCAGCGATAGAAG
>JBOFGY010000235.1:0-1877 GCA_051649365.1 Trueperaceae bacterium | reverse complement strand
AGACTTAAAGCTTACACGCCTTGGATCATCTGCGTCAGCAAAAAGTACAGACACACCCTTTTCTGGAGGTGTATACCATCCGCCCTGCGAATAACATCATGTTCGTGAATATGGTTAAGCCACATGTCTTTGAATAAAGTTTCGGTGATTCTATCATGCCCGTGTAACAATTCAAATGTTTTCAAAAGTGCTGAGGAAACTATGGCTCTACCCGGATTACGGTTATTTTCCACTTTATGTCATCCCTTCTAACTCGGCTACTTAATTGACGTAGGACATTGCAGCACAATACGCTTCGTACATCGAGCTTCCAATATAAAAAACGTCAGCAAGTTCTCTGAGATGCTCGTCGCCATTTACTGATACAGCACACCCCACTTGCTCAAATAAAGGTACATCACTTAACGAATCCCCAAAAGCGACACAAGAGGATAGATGTATAGCATTTCTCTCAGCAATCTGACTGGCTATTAATGGCTTATCTTCTGGCACCAAAACTCTGCCCGGAATTCTGAGATTTTCTCCAAATCGAGGGTGTTGAGTTGAATATATAAACAGCACGCGTAACAGTTTATTCAGAAATGGGGTAGTGTTAGTTTTACCAAACAGTATGTTGACTGTTGTGATACGCCCGATGCAATAAGGTCTTGAATGACATGTTTAATCTGTGCTAAGTTTTTAGTTGACGTTTATGCATTTAGAAACCTAAGTGCCAACAGTCAATGAAAGATAAAGCAAGAAGAAACCTCCTAACAGAGGCTAGAAGGCTACGAGCACAGGCTCAACACCTTCTTAACCGAGCAGAAACGCTCGAGGCTAAAGCAAACGCCGAACCCGTAGAAGTGGTAATTAAAAAAACTACGGTTCAGATGTGGCTCCATGAGCCACATGAACTCATTGAGCTTTATGGGAGTGAAACCTTCTCGGGTCACTCGAGAGCGCAGTTCCACCGAAGCCTCGAGAAGATGCCCAAGGGCATCAATTTTTCTCAAGAGGAAAGAGAAGAATTTATTATTAAAGTTCTTCTCTGCATTGAAGAGAAAGTAGACAAGGAACCTTACAGGGACCTTTTGGTTCGGATAGCACTAACAACAGGCCTCACTCTTACCTGAGGAGGTATTTGTAGAGCATAACGGACCAACATAACAAAAACGCCTGAACCAAGCATTCAGGCGTTTAATTTTCTCACTTGGTTTTAATCACAGTCTTACTTCCAACTTGCTGGAATCTTAGTTATACTTCAGCGTGATAAATACGTACCGCATCACCGTCACCCCAACAGTCGCCACCCGACAACCTCACGCCAAACTCTATTTTTTAAGAGGCGAGCTGAGCAAAAGCCAAGTCGCAGAACTTACCAAGACGCTTCTTGCTGACCCTGTAAGCGAAACATACGAAGTCACATCTCTGCAACGGAGTTACAATCATCCTTATATTGATGTTGGCTTTCTGCCCGGCGTAACAGACAGTGTTGCAGAAAATTTAGTCAATACTGCTAAACGTTTGGGCTTTGCTGCGTCAGAAGCGGCAACGGGTGCGCACTACATCCTCGGTGACAAACAACCCCTTGTCTCAGAATTTGCCAATCCAGTTATTCATCGCTACAGCATCAACACACCTATTACACCCGCATTTCTCGAAATCTCACACAATTGGCAACCCCTTGTCGAAACCATGGATCTTCGCACTTTATCGAACGATGAACTCCTCGAGGTCTCGCGTGAGCGTAGGCTATCGATGGATTTGGCAGAAATGCAAGCGTTACAAAGTTATTACCGGAAAGAAAACCGCACTGCAAGTGACCTCGAGCTAGAAATGTTCGCGCAAACCTGGTCAGAGCACTGTGTGCACAAAACCTTCAAAGCAGAAATTACAAC
>JBOFGY010000234.1:0-13747 GCA_051649365.1 Trueperaceae bacterium | reverse complement strand
TACATCGCTATCGGCGCGTCTCTCTACACTCCTGTACACTGTCCCGAGGAATTCTTCTCATTTGTTCACACCTGACTTTGAACAATTCCTCGCCTTTTTGGCTACCCTTTTGACCTCTGGAACTCTAAACTCAAGGGGGGTGCGTCGTCAAACCCGCTTCATCATAGTCATCCCAAATAAGCAACGTGGACTGAGGTTCTTTGGTAAGATACCGCGCCAACGTGCTTTTGCCACCTCCACTATAACTGCTAACACCAATAATTTTGGACATTAAGCGTGATGGTCATCAATTTGGTCGTACATACCACCTGAAATAACTTCTTTGACACCTGGGCTTTGCAAGAACGCATGTGGGAAGCCAAGTTCAATTTGGCTTGCTTCCTCAAGGCGTTTAAGATGTGCGTCAGAAAGTTTAACGTTTACTGCGCCCAAATTATCCTTCATCTGCGTTTCGCGCCGCGCACCGACAATCGGAATGACGATGCCCCGTTGTTGCAAGAGCCAAGCAATCGCTACTTGTGACGCAGAGCTGCCCAAGTCTTTTGCAACCTCGTCTACGGCTCGAGCGATCGCCAAGTTTTTCTCCTCGAGTCTGCCCTGCCCTGGCAACAGGCGTTGGGCGCGTTCACCCTCTTTAATATCCGTGTGAGGTTTGGCCTCAGCGGTGTATTTGCCGGTTAAGAGTCCACCTGCTAACGGAGCCCAAGGCGTAACGGCAATATCTAAAGCCCTCGCCATTGGCAGTAGGTCGCGCTCGGGCGTGCGCTCGATAAGGTTATATTCAATTTGCAAGGCGGTAAACGGTGTCCAACCTCTGTGCTCGGCGATGGTGTTAGCCCTAGCCACAACCCAAGCAGGCGTATCGGAGACTCCAAGATGCAAAATTTTTCCAGCACGTACTTGGTCATCGAGGGCCCGCATGACTTCTTCGATGGGTGTTGTAAAATCCCAAGCGTGAATCCAATACAAGTCAATATAGTCTGTGTTTAAGCGTTTTAGGGAAGCCTCGAGCGACTGAACTAAATTCTTGCGGTGGTTGCCACTCGCATTTGGATTTTTGGTTTTACCTGACAGCGTGTACTTGGTGGCAACAACAAAATGCTCGCGGTTTGCTTTGATAAAATCGCCGACGAACTGCTCTGACGTTCCTTCGGTGTAGCGATTTGCGGTATCCAAAAAGTTTCCGCCTGCTTCGGCATAAGCATCAAAAACTTTTTTGGATTCCTCTTTGCTCGAGCCCCACCCCCACCCCTCACCAAAGGTCATAGTACCGAGCGACAACTGTGAAACACGAAGACCACTTTTACCTAAAAGCTTATAGCGCATGATGAAGACTCCTTGACATCAATAGAATTTAGGAAATAGAAGGAAGTCCATAGGATGATGAAAAATATTTCATTCTTCCTCTCCTCCTAATTATTTAACCTCTGGGGCACCGAGTAAAGTTTGATACTCGGGACGACGTTGAATAAATTTATTTGCGTAAGGACACATAGGGATAATCGGGGTTTTGTTTGTTTTAGCGTGCTCGAGGGCTGCTTCAACAAGTTGTCCAGCTAACCCTCGGCCTTGGAGTGCAACTGGCACTTCCGTGTGTTCCAAATAAAGTTTGTCTTCAAACACTGTGTAATACAGTGCTGCTAAAGCATCGTCTACTTGCACTTCAAAGCGTTTTTGTGCAGGATTATTTACAATGTTTGGCTTCGCAAATTTAGACACAGGAACTACCTTAACATGCTGCGCCATTCATTTATGTTTCCCACTTAGGTTTAGGTAATCACGCAGAGTTAGGTAACCACAAAGCCGATAAAGCAGAAAGTGCTTCTCTGCTTTATCGGTGAAATCTATAGATGCGACCTTTCTTTTTTACTCCCTAAACTGCCCATTCCCCCTTACGCATCACCGCTTCGCGTGTTCCGTCGTTACGCACACCGTCAATATCCATTTTGTTGGAACCAATCATAAAATCTACATGGGTGAGGCTCGAGTTCACCCCTACTTTCGCCGCCTGTTTATCCGTCATGCTCGTGCCACCTTTTACATTGATGCGGTATGCACTGCCTAATGCAAAGTGGCTGGCGGCATTTTCATCAAAGAGCGTGCTTAAAAATAAAATCCCTGATTGTGAAATAGGGCTGCTGTACGGTACGAGTGCCACTTCACCCAAATGCTTTGCTCCTTCATCAGTCTCGAGCAATTTCTCCAAAATGTTCTGCCCACGTTTGGCGTTGGCTTTAACGACAGCACCATCTCGAAAGGTCAGTTCAAATGGGTCAATGATTGTACCTGCATGGGCTAGGGGTTTACTGCTTCGCACCACACCATCTACACGGTTTTTGTGCGGCATCGTAAAAACTTCCTCCGTAGGTAAATTGGCAACATAGGTTATACCGTCTTGCGTGTCTTGAAAGCCACCAAGCCATAGATGTCCTTCAACAAGTCCAACCTTCAAGTCTGTACCTGGAGCCTTGTAGTGAAGTGCGTCATATTGCTTTTCGTCCAAATAAGCGCGGCGTTGCTCGAGTGCTTTCAAATGCTTCTGCCACACCTTCACCGCATTGGGTTTATCGGCGCGAACTGCGGCAAAAATTGCCGCCCACAATTTACCCACCGCTTTGTCTGGGCTTAACTTTGGAAACACGCGCTTGGCCCAACCTTGACTCGGAATATTAACAACGCACCAATTCACTTCGGAACCCAAAACTTTTTTCATGCGCGGCTTAAACTCTGCGCGGCCCACTCGCTCAATGGTAGAAATCGCGCTCGGGTCTTGTCCCTTAAAGGCTTCAGGGTCAGTGGAGCGAATACTCAGCAGTGCGTCACCCCGCTTCATCTCGATGTTAAAGGCATCTTTGTACCACTTTGGAAAATGTGTGAGTGAATCTTTGGATGCATGGGCGAGTCTCGAGCAGATCACCGCATCATCGAGCCAAATCACATTCACGAAATAAGCACCAGCTTTGTACGCTGCTTCGGCAACACGGCGTGTGAGTTCGGGTGCCTCGACAGGCGCGTTAATCCAGAGCGTTTGACCCTTGTGTAGATTGAGCCCAACACGAATAATCAAATCTACATAGGTTTGTAATTGTTTATCAAAAGATAGTGCCATATATGTACTCCCTACAATTATTTTTAATCAGGTGATTCTAGCAAGTAACGTGCCTAATCAGTGTTAAAAGCCACAAAGCACACTGATTTTATCTGGGGTAACCTAACAACAGCATGAATGACCCATCTCCTTGTTGCACGCTGCCACGTAACAACGCTAATCCAAAACCGGCACCAACATTAACACCCACAGGAGTAGCAGAAAGAGCAAGAACGACAAAGGCAGAAACAACAGGCATGGTTTACCTACAAGGCGGCAGTTTTTTGATGGGCAGCACAGACATGACGTTTCCCGCCGACGGTGAAGGCCCAATTCGTGAAGTGACCGTGACACCGTTTTGGATGGACCCTTACACGGTAACAAACGCGCAGTTTGCAGCGTTTGTCGAAGCGACTCAGTACAAAACAGAAGCAGAGCATTTTGGTTGGTCGTTTGTGTTTTATCAATTTTTACCAAAGGATTTTCCGCCAACACAAGGTGTCGTCGCGGCACCCTGGTGGCGCAATGTACCTGGAGCGTATTGGCGACAACCTGAAGGGCCACAAAGTTCTATTGAAGATAGACCTAATCATCCTGTAGTACATGTCTCTTGGCATGATGCCGTTGCTTATGCAGCGTGGGCCGGAAAACGCCTGCCAACCGAAGCCGAGTGGGAATATGCGGCGCGGGGTGGACTCGAGCAAAAACTCTACCCTTGGGGTGACCGCCTTACACCCAACAAACAACACCGTTGCAATATTTGGCAAGGCACCTTTCCACACTCGAACACCTGCAAAGATGGCTACGCTGGCACCGCACCTGTCACTGCGTTTCTACCGAATGACTATAGTCTTTACAACATGACCGGCAATGTTTGGGAATGGTGCAGCGACACCTGGGCAACACCTAACACCACGACCAATCACGACGCAAAAGTTACCAAAGGCGGCTCGTATCTTTGTCACGCCTCGTATTGCAACCGCTACCGCGTCGCCGCACGAACACACAACACGGCAGACAGTAGTACTGGGCATATAGGCTTTCGCTTGGTGAAGGATGGTTAAAACACAGAGGAAAAGAGGCTAGAGCCAAAAGGTTTTCAACCTCTGCCCTCTGCGAAAAGCACTCCACACTCCATAGGTGTTGTTTATACTTATCACGTTTATCTAAAATATTCAGGACTTACGCGAAAGTAGTGCAGTAAGCAGAACAAGGGCGTTGGAACCCCTTGCTCTCTGAAGATAACTGTGATATCTGCTGTGAACTGCGTAAGTCCTGATATTAAGAAAGACAAGCACGAAGGAGATTATTTTGTTAAACATTGCTATTATCGGTTGTGGCCGTGCTCAAGGTGGTAAAGAAGGCGTTGGCATCGCTTACGCTCACGCCAACGCCTGGAAAGCTACCGGAGCAGAATTTCTTCTATTTGGTGTAGATGTTAATCCCGAAAACCTCGCCAAATTTGGCGAAATGTACGGCTTAGGGAAAGACCAACTCTTTTCCTCGACAGAAGCTCTCTACAAAGCCATCACGCCTAATATCGTCAATATTTGTACCTGGCCAGGGCTACACGCCCCAATGGTGATTGAAGCTGCCAATGCAGGTGTTAAAGCCATTCGATGCGAAAAACCGATAGCGCTTAGTATGCTCGAGGTTCAGAACATGCTGAATATCTGCAAAGAAAAAGGTGTGCGCGTCGCGCTTGGTCATCAGCGCAGATTCAATCCCTACTTTCTGGCTGCCAGGGACTTACTGCGTAGTGACCGCTTGGGCGGACCGTATGTGGTCGAGGCCAGAATCTCGGATGGTTGGGACATTATGTCTTGGACAACACACTAGTTTGACATCGTGAGTTTTCTTTTTGATGACCACGCTACGTCAGTGCTTGCTGGCTTAGACTACAGGGGTGAACGCCGTTATGGTCACGCTGTAGAAAATACCTCTATTGTTTTTACGAAATACAAGAACAAACACCAAGCTATTTTTGTAACTGGCCCCGATCACGCTTATCCTTATCCCATCACGATTCGCGGCACCAAAGGTCACCCAGAACTTTACGAATATCAACCTCGCATTCTTTATACTGACAGCCGCCAACCTCTCACCGAAACTCTTGGCGACAATCTTTACCAAGAAGGTTTTAACGCACTTGCTAAAGATATGCACGAAGCCTTTACACAGAACACACCCTTGCGCTGCGACACTTTTGAAACCCACCGCGCTACCGAAGTTGCACTCGCAGTTCACGAATCGGCACGCACAATGCGCAAAGTAAGTCTGCCCCTCACCGCGCAATACACACCGCTCGAGGTCGTCACACCTTCACCTAAAACTGCGCTGCACGGCAAACGTGTTCTTCTCTACGCCGACGAACACTACGGTAGCGGCGGACGCGAAGGTCTTGCAGAAGCTTTGCTCGAGTTAACAGGTGTAGCTCCTGTCGTGATTGACGCTGCTCAAGCTGGACTCGCGCCTAAAGATATTAAGGGTATTGATTTACTCTGTCTTTATCACACGCAAGAAACACCCTCAAAAACAACCAAAAAAACCTTAATGGTGAATCCTTTTTAAACGTTGTCATTAAGCCAGCTACGGATTTCTGACGTCCGTCATTGTCTTCTCGGACATTTGTCACCGCACATTTTTACTACACTAAAATCAAGAAGAAAGCCCAACGGAGGTGACTCGTCATGACCGCCAATTTCAATAAAAAGTTCAAC
This sequence comes from Trueperaceae bacterium, assembly GCA_051649365.1. Taxonomy (GTDB): domain Bacteria; phylum Deinococcota; class Deinococci; order Deinococcales; family Trueperaceae; genus CAVTAE01. The sequence goes on along the minus strand of JBOFGY010000234.1, from coordinate 7,939 downwards.
AAAGAATTTAACCGCGTCGATAAAACTCTTACAACGTGGATGGCTGCACACGGTGTCACACTGCTGCGCATAAGCCTGGGTATTATTTTCTTATGGTTCGGCGCACTGAAGTTTATTCCAGGTGCTAGCCCTGCGCAAAGTTTAGCAACACGCACAATTGAAGTTTTAAGCTTTGGAGTCGTTGGGGCTGAGGTTTCCATTTTGCTTTTAGCAACCTGGGAAAGTGCGATTGGTCTTGGTTTAATATTTGGTATTTATCTTCGCGCGACATTGTTTTTACTATTTTTACAAATGCTCGGCACGCTCACGCCCCTTGTACTATTTCCTACTGAAACATTTATGCTAGCACCTTTCTCGCCAACGCTCGAGGGTCAGTACATCATCAAAAATCTTGTACTTATTGCGTCAGGCATTGTTATTGGTGCAACCGTGCGCAGCAAGTGAAAATTTTAATTCATTGAGAACACGTTGTAGTGTCAACTCTGTAGGGGCGAGGGTCTCCTCGCCCCTACAAGTTACTTTGTAACTCAACACATTTCAGATAACTACAAATTGTCGCCCGAAGCACATAAAATTAGAGTAATCCTCTAGCCTCCCTACTTTAGTCAAACAGCAACTCTGCACAATTCATGGTATGGTAAACCCTATGAAAAGACCTTTGCGGATGCTATCCGCGTTGTGGTTGATCATAACGATTGTTGGTTTTAGTCAAACATGTGTTAGTCAGGCCCAAGAAAGTGTTTCGGAAAATCGTGTCTGGGTCTTGCCTATTGAGGGCGAAATCACTACCGCCACCGCCCAATTTGTAGCGTCGAAAGTGCGCCAAGCCAACGAAGCACAACCACTTGCACTCGTGCTTTACATTGATACGCCTGGCGGTCAGATTATCGCTGCTGAGCAAATTGTAAATATGATTCTCAATAATACAAGTGTGCCAACTATTGCTGTTGTTGCCAATGCAATTAGTGCAGGTGCCATCATTGCTATGAGTGCTGAGCAAGTTGCGATGTTACCTGGTAGCTCGATTGGTGCGGCAACGGCGATTAACGCCTTCACGGGTCAAGATGCTGGTGAGAAAGTCAATTCGTATTGGCGCAGCCAGTTTCGTGCAGTAGCAGAAGCACGCGGGCGCAACACCGATGTTGCGGAGGGTATGGTCTCCGCACGTATTGACATTCCTGGGCTTTCCACAGCGGAAGAGCTTATCACGCTCTCAGCAGACCGCGCCGTCGAGTTTGATATTGCTGATATCAAAGCGGAGAATCAAGGTGACGCGCTCCAACAACTTGGTTATGGGGATGTAGAAACCACAAGGCTCGAGCCCAACCTGGCCGAGCGTTTGGGTAGGTGGTTAGCGAACCCCATCATTGCTGCCCTACTTCTGGTCATCGGTATCGGTGGTATTATTTTTGAAGCTCTCACGCCTGGCTTTGGCATTCCTGGTGCAGTTGGTGTTATTGCACTTGTACTCCTCACCTCTGGCTTATTTCTTGCTACACCAGCGAGTACCTTTGACTTACTTCTCATGGCGGCGGGGGTGGTGTTGCTCCTCGTCGAGCTTTTTGTTATCCCTGGTTTTGGTGTGGCGGGTGTGCTAGGATTAGCTACACTCGTCATCGCCATTGTAAGACTGTTCCCAAACGAAAGCCAGTGGGCGTATGTGCTAGGTTACACGACACTCTTTAGCGTTTTTCTCGTGGCAGGATTTTTCTACTTGCTGCCCCGCTCGAGGTTTACCAAACTCTTTGCGCTTACGACGCGGCTCGAGACCAAGACAACGAATCAAGAGTTGCCCCAAGACTCTCCCCTCTTACTCGGTCAACGTGGCACCGCAACTACAGACTTGCGACCCGCCGGAATTGCTAGTGTTGGCAAGTCCCGTGTAGATGTCGTGACCGAAGGCGACTTTATCCCGAGCGGCTCAGGGATCGAAGTCGTGCAGGTTGAAGGTAGTAGAATTGTTGTAAGAAAGATTTAGTTAGCATTTCAGCATTTCAGCTAGTCAACACTTTAGCCAAATCTAAAACGCTGAAATGCTGATGGGCTGATCTGCTTTTAGGAGGATATACATATGCCATTACCCGTCTCAGGTTCCTTACTCTTTCTAGTGATTGCGGCTGTTGTTGTTTTAATTATCTTCTTTCGCTTTATTCCTGTCGGGCTTTGGATTAGCGCACTCGCTGCGGGTGTCCGTGTCAGCGTTGGCAGTCTTATCGGGATGCGGCTTCGCGGGGTGAGTCCACACAAGATTATTCGGCCGCTCATTAAAGCGGATAAGGCGGGAATTCCAGTTGACCAAAATCAACTCGAAGCGCACTTTTTAGCGGGTGGCAATGTTGACCGAGTGATTGACGCACTCATCGCCGCAGACAAAGCGCAAATTAAACTTCCCTTTGACCGCTCGGCAGCCATTGACCTAGCAGGTCGTAATGTGCTTGACGCGGTAAAGGTTTCGGTGAATCCGCGCGTCATTCAAACACCAAATATTTCTGCGGTGGCCAAAGATGGTATTGAACTCGTCGCAACGGCCAGAGTGACCGTGAGGGCAAACCTCGAGCGTCTGGTTGGTGGTGCCGGCGAAGAAACGATTATTGCACGTGTTGGTGAAGGCATCGTGTCTTCAATTGGTTCGACACCAAGTCACAAAGAAGTACTAGAAAATCCAGATGTGATTTCAAAAACCGTCTTGGCAAAAGGCTTGGATTCTGGCACAGCCTTTGAGATTCTTTCGATTGATATTGCCGACGTAAACGTTGGTAAAAACATCGGTGCAATTTTGCAAACCGACCAAGCGGAAGCCGACAAGCGGGTCGCCCAAGCCAAGGCTGAAGAACGCCGCGCGATGGCCGTAGCCGCCGAACAAGAAAACCGCGCCAAAGTTGAAGAAATGCGTGCGCGTGTCGTCGAAGCTGAGGCGCAAGTTCCGTTAGCGATTGCCGAAGCCTTTGCCAAGGGCAACATCGGTGTCATGGATTACTACAACTTGCAAAATCTTCAATCGGACACAGGCATGAGGAATAATATTGCACGGGCAACGGACGTAGAGCAGAAATAAGCGTGTCAGCTGGTCAGCATTTCAGGTTTTGCCTTTTACTGAATTGCTGGCTTGCTAAAGTGCTGAGGTGCACATGCAACTAGACGACATTCTCCCCCTCCTTATTATTGCTATCTCTATCATCGTTTCGGTTGCTCGGACCATCAACAGTCAAGGGAAGCAGCAGCCTCGTCCGCCACAAGATACAAATAAACCCGATACGAATAGACCAACGACTGGCTTACCGCGTCAGGGAGCGCAACCTGCCTCGACCCAGCAACCATCAACTCAACAACCCCAACCCTCAGGTGATTTGCAGAAGCGGCTCGAGGAAGCGCAGCGGCGGGTACAACAAGCCATGCAAGAGCAGTCAGGTAACAAAAGACAAGAAACGGAACCTCCACCGCTCATTTCTGGGGGGCTCGAGGGAAGCTCTTTGGAAGGGCAAACGCTCGAGGGTGGGTCACTCGAGACCTCGGGTGGTCTTCTGGCAGAGACAAAATCCGCCAGAAAACCCGTTCCAACCACCTTTTCTGATGCTCAAAAAGATATTTTTAGACCTATGGACACGATTAACCGCACACCGAGTGATTTCCAGCAATCACTGCAACCTGTCCAACCCTTTATCGCTGAAACTAACCGAAGTGAACGTAGGCAACATCAGGATAATGTCAACCAAGGGGGTAGCGTTCGTCACGTTGTACCCCTCGGACAACAAACAGAGCGCGTACCCACAACTGCCCCAAAACACGCTAAAATAGGTGGGTCTGAGCTGCTAAGCCCAGAGATGCTTACTGAGAAAGAACTCTTACGCGGCTTTCTTTGGCAACAAATTCTCTCAGAGCCACGCAGCAAGACAAAGCTACGGATGTATCCGATGCAAAGGGCTAAGAAAGGCTAAGGCATCAGATATAGACTCCTCGCTCGTGAAGTACATCAATCTTGTGAAGTACATCAATTCTTTAACAAGGTGGCTTTAGCCCCTTGCTAAACGCAAAGCGAATACGAGGGGCAGTTCCAAGCGAACGGGATGACCAACTTGGTTGATGCAAAGCTTAGTGAAGTAAGCACTTCGGGGTTATTACCCCTCGAAATTGCAGGTAAGCGCAAACTTTGCAATCGTAAAATCAACTCGAGCATTAATCCCTGGGAGGCACTATTTCAACTTCTGTAACACTCAAACTCCGCAGTCCTGCCGAAGCCATGCAACTTTTTGGCAATAATGACGAGAATCTCAAACTTCTTAGACAACGCTTATCTGCCCAGATTGTGGCCAGGGGCGATGAACTGCGTTTGACGGGCGACACCGCCGAAGTCACCGAAGCCGAACAAACGTTTAAGTCCTTGCTTGCTAATATTCGACGTGGAGAAGATGTGAGCCTCACCGAACTCAAACACGCACCGCTCAGTGATTTAGGCACAGAAACGCACAGCCACGCCGCGAGCGAACGTTTACCAAAACGCACGCGCCCTAAAACGGCTGGGCAACGCCGCTACGTCGAGGCTATTCACCACTACCCCATCACCTTTGGTGTTGGCCCAGCCGGTACGGGTAAAACGTATCTCGCAGTCGCCATGGCCGTCATGGCCCTCAAAGATAAAAAAGTGAAGCGCATCATCCTGACGCGCCCTGCGGTAGAGGCGGGCGAAAAACTTGGTTATCTGCCCGGCGATTTGCAAGCAAAGATTGACCCGTATCTGCGCCCACTCTATGACGCACTTTATGACATGCTCGAGGGTGAACGCTTTGACCACTTGTTGGAAAACGGTACAATTGAAGTTGCGCCGCTTGGTTTCATGCGTGGACGTGCTCAACCTCTACACAGTAACGTTTTAACCCCCCTTGGCTGGCGTGAGATTGGCTCACTCGAGGTGGGCGATGCGGTCATAGGTTCCGATGGCAAACCCACCCAAGTTCTAGGTATATATCCACAAGGTCAGAAAGAAGTGTTTCGTCTCACCATGACGGACGGCTCTTCGACGCTAGCTTGTGCGGAACATTTGTGGCAAGTTCAAACACCCAAAGATAAAGAGCGCGATACCGTTCGCATTCTGCAAACGAATGAAATGATACGGGACCTTAAACAACATCACCAACATCGTTATGAAATCCCCCTGACACAACCTGTTGAATTCCCGAAACAGACCCTACCCCTCGAGCCCTATGCACTCGGACTTTTACTTGGTGATGGTTGTCTAACCACCAGCACGACACCCGCCTTTGCCACTACAGACTCTGAGCTCACAAAGGCTCTCGAGATTGCTGTCCCAGACATTCAACTGTCGCAAAAGACAGCAGTTGATAAAAATACAACGGTTGATTACGTGTTACAACGCAAGGGCGACGGTGGACGTGGGGGTGTGATGACAGCAAATCCGCTTACAGCTATCTTGCGTGACTTGGGTTTAGCGGGAACACGCTCTTCTACAAAATTTGTACCCCAAATTTATTTACAGAACTCGAGCGATGTACGCCACGCTGTGTTGCAAGGTCTGCTCGACACGGATGGTGGACCCGTCACCCAAAAAGGTAAAAGCTGCCGTATTCAGTACAGCACAAACTCCCCTCAACTTTGTGACAATGTCGTGTTTTTAGTACGTTCACTTGGCGGTGTTGCCTACCAACGTATACGCAAAGCAGAAGACAAGAAACCAGGCTTCGCAGAGGGCCGTGAAATCGCTCACCGCTCGGATAGTTATTGCTTAGATATTCGTTTACCCAAAGGCGTTGCGCCTTTTCGATTAGAGCGTAAAGTAAATACTTATACTAAGCATAGCTATAGCAAAAACGGCGTAGGTCGCCCAATGCGCTTTATTAAAAGTATTGAAGCGGCAGGCACAGAAGAAACCTTGTGCATCCGTGTTGCTGCACCAGACCATTTGTACATCACCGATGATTTTATCGTCACCCACAACACCCTCAATGATGCATTTATTATTCTCGACGAAGCCCAAAACACCACCTCCGAACAAATGAAAATGTTCTTAACCCGCATGGGCTTTAACAGCAAAGTTGTGGTTACAGGTGACGGCACTCAAACCGACTTACCGCACAACGTGCCAAGTGGCCTCCGCGTTGCCGAACGGATTCTAAAAAATATTGACGGTATTACCTTTATTCATTTTTCCGAAGGCGACGTCGTGCGTCACCCGCTCGTTGCCAGCATCGTGAAAGCTTACGATAGTCAGAAGGTAGGCTAACGTGCAAGGTTTCCGCCATCGTTTAGAGCGACGTTTTCGCGGGCGTTACGTGGTGTTATTTTCTCTCGCCACGGCACTTCTCGCGGTGTTGTTGTACAGCGTGTATGGACTACGTAGTCAAGATATCTTAACTGTCGGGGAAAGAAGCCCACAGGATTTTATTGCACCTGTCGCGGTTGAAATTCTCGACCCCATTGCCACAGAGAACGCACGTCAATCCGCACGGTCACAAATAGATACGATTTATGCCTCCGACCCAGAGTTAGAGCAACTGGCCCTAAACACCATTAGTGCAGCTGGATTACCAAGTGAAGTCGAGACATTTCTACTAAGTAACTATCGTAACCCCGATGGCATCAGTGATTTCAGACGCTCCTCACTCATCGAGCGTTCCGTGAGTATGACTCCCAACGAGCGCAAGCGCGACGTGAGGTTGTTGCTCGAGTCCCGCCTCCTTACTACGGCAGTACCCAATCTCGAGATGACCGCCGCCGCACAAACCGCCGCCGCCAACGCTGTCAGTGATATCACGCGCACCGTCGAGGGGGGCGAAAGCATTGTAGCCACAGGCGAAATACTTACCGAAGATAATCTTAGAGTGCTAGAACAGCTCGGCCTGTATAGCGTGCGCGATGATATTTCGCAGCGTCAAGTGATTTTGTGGCTCGGTTGTTTGGCCATGGCCTTCGTCCTCGTGATACCTCTTCTTTATCTCACGCGCTCACTGAAGCGACTTAACTTCACACAAATTGCATTTCTCATCGGCATCACCGTGTTCTTTCTAGCCATGCAACGCCTCTCCCTTTTTTTAAGTCCTCACTTTTTTTTCCTAACGCTTATTCCCATTCTCGTAGCTGTTCTTTTGAGCGAACGTACTGCCGTGTTGTGGGCGGGTTGGCTCGCGGTGGTCGCAGCTTTACTTCACCCCAGTGCTGCTATCTTCACACTCTTTACGACGCTTACCTCTGGCACGACGGCGGCTTTCTTCGCAAAGCGTTTGCAAAGTCGTAGTTCACTTTTGTTAGCAGGCTTGCTCGCAGGTCTTATTGGCGCAGTGAATTATATTTTACTTTTGGTACTCAACGGAAGCACTTTGACCGTAGCAACGTTCTCAAATGTTTTGCTTGTCTTAAGTGGCAATGTCTTGGGTGGCATTGTTGCACTCGGACTCTTACCCCTCGCAGAATCTGCTTTTGATTTTCTCACAGAGTTTCGCCTTGTCGAGCTTTCTAATCCAAGTACGCCTTTGTTACAAAAACTCTTGCTCGAGGCCCCAGGTACTTACCAACACAGCCTCATCATCTCGAATTTAGTCGAGCAAGCAGTGAGCGCGATTGGTGGCAATGCGCTTCTGGCAAGAGTAGGTTGTATGTATCATGATGTCGGCAAACTTAAACGACCACAGTTTTACATCGAGAATCAAATTGGTAACGAAAACCCACATAATAGCATCAGCCCGCACTTGAGTTATCTTATTATCACCAATCACGTTAAAGATGGCATCGAGCTCTTGCGCGATTACAAATTACCGATTGCACTCGAGCCTTTTGTTAGTGAGCATCACGGCACGACGGTGCTGAGTTATTTTTATAAACGTGCGCTCGAGGACACCGCCAAACTCGATGAACTAAACTTCCGCTATCCAGGCCCAAAACCCCAGAGCAAAGAAACAGCCATTCTCATGCTCGCGGACGCAGTGGAATC
>JBOFGY010000233.1:0-18651 GCA_051649365.1 Trueperaceae bacterium | reverse complement strand
TAAAACGTTTTACATCTCACTTCTCACGTTTTATGCTGCTGCTTGCTCTTGCTCGAGTCGCACTTTTCTTGTAACAAATACTGTCATAAACGCGAGCAATACAACTACTGGAATAGCAACATTAACAGTTCTAAACAGAAACCCTGCATCCTGTTTTACAGGATAAACCTGTATGCCAAGTTCTGTTGCACCTTCGCCCCTTGGTGTTTGAATGTGAAGATTGACAAGCCAAGTATCTTGGTCGTCCCATTCACCTATACCTCTAAAGGGCAGCGGGTCAATGATAAAACCTTCACCCTTGTGCTTGGCAGTAAATTCGCTTGGGGTACCAACACCTTGAGGTGGGGTCATACGAAGGGTTACGACAGAATTTGACGGAACAGGTTTGCCATTCTCTAAAACCTCGAGTTTAAAGTAATTATCTTCCCTTACCAACCGCGTACCGTCAATCGTGACCGTATAGGGGCCAGCAGGTTTTTTGTAAAGGAGACGTTCCTCGAGTCCTGCCGCATTACCAAGAATTGCCGCAAATGGGTTTTGTGCTTGAACGACACAAGCTGTCAGGACAAGAAAACCTATGAGTAAATGACTGCCGCGTTTAAGCATGATGAAATCCTTTCGCATCTCTCTCAGTGCTTTTACTTTCTATACCGCTACTTTCTATACCGCTACTTTCTACACCGCTTTTATTTTCTACACCGCTTTTATTTTCTGTACCTCGAGACGTGCGTGCAGACAGAACAAACAAGGCTAAACCAGACAGACACATAACGATAATAAGCAAACTCGGAATAAGCTCAACAGCACGAAAATCTGGTACGACGGTTGCTTCAATTTGAAACGTGGTCGTGGCCTCACCCAGTGAACCAGCAAGCTCGAGCGTTGCGAGATGCATTCCTTGTTGCGCAAGTGGAATCGTTGCGACGTAGTAAGCATAAAAACTACGTCCATCTGAACTACTCGAGGCGACATACCTCACGTCAGCATCATAAAGAACCTTTTGATCTTGCACGAGCTTTAAGTGAAGCTTTGTATCCGCAGGTGCAGCTTCACGTCCGCGTGCGACTTGAATCATCAGATTCATTTGAGGCTGACCCTCTGCAAGATGCGTATCTTCTAAAACTGTGAGGGTATAAGGGTCAATAGCAGCATCCTTGAGAATAACATCAAAGCCTTCGTGTGCCAAGACAGCGTTAGAAAAAGCGAGTGCCAAGAGCGTCACTATAATTTGAAGTGTTTTTTTATTCATAGGTTTATAAAAATATTTGTTTTTTATTTGTATAGGAGCGAGGGGCCCCTCGCTCCTATAGTGCAATTTGATATAAGCGGAGTTTTCAAAAGGCATTCCATCACCTATAACATTAACGGAATGTAACAACATGGTTAAGACTCGAGTTGCTTTTGTTTCTCCACACTTACTTGCGAGGCTGTGGATAACAAGGTGATTAAAAGCCCAACAATACCCGCCTCGACAATGCTACCAACCCAAATATAATTGGTGTACCACACACCACCTTTTAGGTTTGTGGCAATCACGTAACCATAAAAACTCGTCCAGAAGAGAACGGGTAACAACGCACCAAAACTATAAAGCTGCGCCCTGCGTAACAAACTTGGCTTGAGCACGACATAAAGCACGTCGAGTAGTACACCAGTAATTACAAACGGCACAATCAACTCAGGAATGAAAGATGTAATAGTTGTGAGCAGAGCGAAGAGTGTAAAGAAAAAGGTAAACGTGCCGCGTGGTAAGCGAAAGTTATATATCAGCCACAACGACGTAGCCACGAGCAACACCGATTGCGCCATGATCCCCATGACACCTAGGTTATGACCGAGCCACTCGGTGCTCGTGCGCCACTCACCAAGCATCCAAGGATTATCTACAGTTGGGAAAAAGGCCAACCCTGCAAAGGCCAACACGTTAGTAAACATTGTCCAAGAAAAAAGCCCCGGTAAAAACGCCAAGAAATTGGGTTTTGTTTGGCGTTGGGTCGCAGCCCTGGCAGGGCCAAGGGCAATCAAGCCCCAACCCACAAATAGGAGCATATGTGTAGGGCTAAGCAGTGCTTCCATCCCTGTTTCAAAACCAAAAAGGCTGTGTCCGGTAAGGTCGAGCACACCACCTACTCCAAAAACGAATACACCCAAAAGTGACAGCGTATAACCCACAGGAATAGCATTAAACCCTTTATATCCTTGACGAATGTAACGATAGCTATTCCCTAAAAGCCACATACCAATGAGGGTGAGGCTCGTGTAAAAAAGCAAATGATACTCACTAAACACCGATTGGTCAGGACCAAACTCGATATGCGACCATCCATCCATATAAACCCCTGCCGACATTAACAGAAGTAAGATTGAGTAAAGCCAATCAAAGGCAAGTGTACTCACAGGTCGCCCTGTGCGGGTCGCAGGCTCTACCCTACCTAATCTTGCAGTTCCAAGTGCCATAACGTCTCCTTATATTCGTTTCTTCATAAGCTGTTCGTATGCCTAAAGACTCGTTGAAAGCTATGGCAGAAGGCTAAGGCTCTAAAACCCTAAAATTGCCCTTGCTCTTGCTTTCTTACATCCCATACTACACATTTCTATTTACTATCCATTTGGATAGTAATACCGTCATATTATACACTCGTATAGTATTTGTCAAGAGATAGAATGGTGATTAGAATATCTTATGACAATAACTGCAACCGCTACTCGCCAAGGGCGGCGTTCGGGTGAAACGGCTGAACGCACGAAGGAAGATATTATTAAAGCTGCTCTCGGTGAATTTGCTGAACGGGGCTTTGGAGCCTCGAGCCTCCGCGATATCGCCAAACGCGCTGGAACGACCCACGGACTCATCCGCCATCACTTCGGCAGTAAAGATAACGTGTTCAAAGCGGGGGTAGATTATGCCATTGGGATTTATGGCAGCGCACAACTCCCCATTCTGTACAACCTGTCACATACGGACTTTGACAACGCGGAGACACTTATTGAGGCACATAAAAAATTGCTGCGTGCTTTTGCCAGAATTTCGGCACAGCATCCAGAGATCATGCGTATTTTAATGCTCGAGGCCGCCAGCTCGAGCGAACGCCTACCTTACATCTACGAACAAATTGCCGTGCTCGACAAACAGTATCAAACGTTTTTTGCACGCCTCACCGAATTTGGTGTACTCAAACAATTTGACCACGGCAGTTGTTTTCTTTTTCTAATTCTTAATCTCGGTTTCGTTTTTGGCTTAACCCATTTTAGCAGCCAGTATGTCGGTGGACATATTTTAGATGAGGCCCAGGTTGAAGAACAAGCGGACAGAATTATTGCCACGCTTTATCCAGAAGGCTAACTTTTTTGTAATGGAAGCTCGAGCTAGCTCTTGCCTACAGTAAAAATGTACAGCTTCCTCTAGCCTGTAATTATGGTTAGAGAAAAGTTTGAGCCTGCTGCACCCACACTTCCCAAAAACACAATGACGATTCTAATAGTCGTTATTGTACTGGCAGCACTCGCTTATCTTGGAGCGTCACTGTGGGCTGGGTTTGGGAATGTTGTGAAAGCCGTGCGAGATGTTGGCGTGCTTGGTGTGCTCGGTGTATTTGTAGCTTCGCTGTGTAGTTACCTGCTGGGATTCGTGCGCTGGGCAGGGTATTTGAAATTGCTGGGCTTCACCGTGCCGAGACTACAAAACCTCAACATCTACTTTGGTTCCTTCGCACTCGCCATGACTCCAGCCAGAAGCGGCGAACTGCTGCGCGGCGTGTTCTTACAAAAATACGATGTGCCGTTTCCTGCCAGTTTTGCCAGCTTCGCCGCCGAGCGCATTATTGATCTCCTGGCGATGGCATTACTGGTGATGATTGGTTTGTGGTCGTATGTACCTGCGCGTCCAATGATTTTGCTGGTCGTGCTTAGCATTCTTGCTGTTGTAATTATTTTGAATCTTCCTAAATTTTTGCGGACACTTCGTGCTTTTGCTGAAACAAAACTTCCGCAGAGGTTAAGTGGTGTTGCTACAGGCTTAGTAGACACAGCACTCAACTTTCGGAGCCTATTTGGATTGAGGGGCTCAGGGTATGGTCTCTCGCTAGGCTTACTTATCGTTGCGGCGGAAGGGCTCGGGCTTTATATTCTCTTGCAGAGTTTGGGGAGTGACATCGGGCTTTTTACGGCACTTGCGATTTACGGGTTTTCGCTGTTGGCAGGGGCACTAAGTTTTTTGCCTGGCGGTGTGGGTGGGTTTGAGGCGGCGATGATTTTACTGCTTACGGTAAATGGGTTGAGTGAAGCGCAGGCTGTGGCAATGACGCTGCTGATTCGGTTGGGGACGTTGTGGTTTGCGGTGTTAATTGGGATTTCGGTGTTGCCGAGGGTGGCAAGAGGGTAGGCTTTTGCGCTAATCTATAATTATGATTAGTATGCGCAAGGACATCAAACAGCTTAGTGTTCCTGACCGCCTCGAGTTAATCGAGTACCTTTGGGATTCTATTACCGCCTCTGGTGAAAAACTCGAGGTAACCCAGGCTCAAAAAAGCGAACTTGATACAAGGTTGCAACGCTACGAGCAGGACAAACAGGGAAAATCTTGGGATAAAGTCAAAGCAAGACTGAAACAAAGCAAATAATGGCTTTGATTATTCGACCCGAAGCTGAAGAAGATATTCTCGAAGCATACACATGGTATGCCTCAAAAAGTAGTGAATTGGCAGAAAGATTCACGCAAGCACTCGAGACCTGCTTTTTTGAACTGCAAACAAACCCCCTAGCTTTTCCAGTAGTTTATAAAACACTTACGTCGCTTTTTACTCTCTAAATTCCCCTACAGCATTTTCTATCTTGCTGAAGAGGGATTACTCGAGGGTGGAGAGATAGGCGAGACGATTGTTGTGTTTGCTTGTTTTAACGCCAGGCGTGATCCTAAAGGCTGGTAGGGGCGAATAGATTGATCTTTGAAGGTTCAAAACTTTGCTAAGATGTGGGTATGACGATAGTGCTCGAGCTACTCCCTGAACTCGAAAAGAGCCTGAAAGAAGCTGCCACCAAAGCAGGTTCACAGCCTTCAGATGTTGCTCTTACGGCTATACAAAAAGGTTTGTCAGAATTGAGGCCACAAGAGATCGAACATGGTTACAAAGAACTAGGTGAGGCGCAACAAGCAAACCCAAATGTGTATTCTACCGAAAAATAAGAAATATCACTCGTGCTCTGTCTGAATTTCATCAAAATGATAGATTATGTCTGTGCTTCCCCAAGAAATAGATTTGAAAAGCTCTATTCCAAAGCAATTAGAGGTCGCCAGAGAAGGTCTTCTGGATATTGGCTTGAGAAATCCCCTGCTTAACTATCGTACTCATAGCAAAAGTAACAAGTTATTAAAGAGACGACTCGAAATATTTGACGAATCACCTACAGAAGTACACAGTATTTTAATAGCAAAAGGCAAAAGCATGAGTTTTTCACCACAACCGACCAAAGAGGTTGAAGAAACTGGTGGTGAGAATATACTTCCTGCTACACCCTACTCGGCTGAAGAGTTAAAAAAACGGCATAACGATCTGTACTTGCAAACAAAACTATCTGAGCAGAAACTTGATGTGACCCTTCTCGAGATGTACCGCACAGCACGAACACTTCAACAGGAGCAGGGCATCAATAATCTTTATATTGCCCTTGGCATGTTGCGCTGGTTTGAGGCTGACTTTAGTGAAGAGGTACGTTTAGCACCGCTCATTCTTATACCCGTCTACCTAGAAAGAGATAATGCTCGTTCTCAGATACAAGTTACTTATTCAGGAGATGAAATCACTTTCAACCGCTCCCTCGAGGCAAAATTAAGAGAATTCAATATAGTTCTGCCGACGATTCCTGAAGATGAAGAGTTAAACATCTCCGCCTATTTTGAAAAGGCAGAAGTAGCACTTCGCACAAAACCCAAATGGTCTGTGCAGAAAGAGGCTATCCATCTAGCCTTTTTTTCGTTCACAAAACTGCTGATGCACCGTGACTTAAATCCTGCCAACTGGCCAAGCGAAAGACAACCTGGCAACCACCCGATTATTCAGTCATTACTTGGTGACGGGTTCCGTTTTGAGGAGGCGGAATTTGCAGAAGGCGAATTTATTGACCAGCGTTTGACACCGAAAGACTTATTGCATGTTGTTGATGCAGACAGCTCACAAACCGTTGTTATTCATGATGTTAGCCAAGGTAAAAATCTTATTGTTGAAGGACCACCAGGTACAGGTAAGTCTCAAGTCATTACAAATATGATTGCCTCGAGTATCGCAAGGGGCAAAAAAGCTTTATTTGTCGCAGAGAAAATGACTGCGCTTGAAGTAGTAAAGAGACGACTCGATCAGGTTGGACTTGGCGATGCTTGTTTAGAGCTACATAGTCACAAAACAAACAAAAAGGATTTTCTTGCTGAGCTTAAAAGAACGCTTGAACTACCCAATTCTTACCAAGTCATTGACACCAGGATAGATGAGCTTGGTAATGTTCAAAAACAACTAAACGAGTATGCTTCAGCCGTAAACACTCACATAGGTGATAGTGAGGTCACACCCTACAAAGCATTTGGCGAACTATATCTTTTGGGGCAGAAAGTTGGTTCCTGGCAACTATCACTCAATTATGCAGTTCTTGGCCAATGGAAACCTCGAGATTTAGAGCGCAAACAAAAACTTGCTGAAAAATTTACCCAATGGCTTGGTCAACATGGGCAACCGCATGAACATCTGTTTTGGGGAAGCAAAAAGCGAGTGTTTACACCTCTCGATCAACCAACTCTACATACAGCTTTAGGCAAAGCACTTGACGCAACAAAAAGGCTTGAAAAAAGTAGCTCAGAATTAGCCAACGTGTTTGGACTCTCCCTGCCTCAAACTTACCGTGACGCTCAGCAACTCACCAATGCTGTCAATAAGAAGCTCACCGCCCCTCAACTTGAGGGTATAAATCTCGAAGATGAAAATTGGTTGTCGCAATCTAACCATGTTGATAAACTACTTCAACAAGGTAAGTTATTGCGTGATACTCGCACTTACTATTCACCCATTCTCGAGCCCTTAGCTTGGAAGCAAGATGTTCAAGAAGAGTACAAAGCAATAAAAACATATGGTTCTAAGTGGTGGCGAATCTTTAATGGCAGTTTCCGCAAATCACAATTGACACTTCGCGGTCTATACAGAGAGCTGCCAGATAAATCTTTTGAGAAACAGCTCGAGGTGCTTAGAGCAATTTTGCAAGACCAACAGCAATCCAAAGCATTTGAAGAAGGTATGGATTTTGCAACAAGGCTCTTTGGCTCACAATGGCAGGGATTAACTTCAGAGTTTGATAAACTAAGTCAAACCGCGAAATGGGTACAACAACTTCGTCAAGAAATAGTGGCAGGGGATACTCCTGAGTGGACAACAAAACTCATTACAGATAAACATAGCGTTGAGTTCAAACATCACTTGGTAGAAACCGAAAACGCTCTATCCTCTTTCGTCTTTGGAATCAAAGAAGTAGTTGAAGCCTTGGAATTTGATGAGAACTTATTGTTGCAAGGTCAGAAAATTGAAAATCAACCTTTAGGTGTCATTCAAAACATGCTCGAGCGTCTCAATGCTCAAGTTCCCGAACTCAAAGCGATGGCAGACTATAACCTTTTAAGTCTTCAATTATCAGAGGAGAATCTTGAAAGCGTTAAAAATGCCGTCTTAAAAGATTTCGGTTTGGCCGAGCATCTTTCTTCTCTCCTGAGAAAAGAGTGGCTCGAGTTTCACCTCAAACAAGCCTATGCGGAACGCCCAATTCTTGCACAGTTTGATAGAGATTCACACGAAAGTTTAATTGAACGCTTTCGCAATCTGGATAAATTGAGCTTTGAAATCAACCAAAAGAAAATTGCTTCGTTGCACTTGCGTGGTTTACCTGTTAGACAATTGAATTCCCTTGAACATTCAATATTAAAGCGCGAGTTTGAAAAGAAGAAACGCCATAAACCCATAAGAAGACTCATGGAAGAAGCAGGGCAAACAATTCAAGCGGCGAAACCTGTTTTTATGATGAGTCCACTTTCAATTGCTAACTTTCTCCCTCCTGGGAAAATAGAGTTTGACATTGTTATCTTCGACGAAGCAAGTCAAGTCAAACCCGCCGATGCTCTAGGGTCAATTTTGCGAGGGAAACAAATCGTCGTGGTGGGTGATAGCAAGCAGCTTCCGCCAACAAATTTTTTCGCTACTGATTATACTGGTGACGACGAGGACGAAAATGCAGAAGCCGCCACCACCGACATTGCTAGTATTCTTAGTCTTTGTAAATCAAAAAACATGTCTGACCGTATGCTGCGCTGGCACTATCGCAGCAAGCATGAGTCATTAATTGAGGTTTCAAATCGTCTCTTCTACGATAACAAGTTGGTAGTTTTTCCTAGTAATTATGTTGAGCACAAAGGCATGGCATTTAATCATTTACCGAACACGGTTTATGATCGGGGTGCAAGTCGAGCTAACCCCTTAGAGGCAAAATCCATAGCCGAAGCAGTTTTTCGCTTTGCGAAAGAAAGTCATCAGTTCTCTCTTGGTGTAGTTGCTTTCAGCACAGCCCAACAACGTGCTATAGAAGACCAGATAGAAATGATGCGCCGTCAAAATCCGCAATATGAATCATTCTTTGCCGATTCAAAAAGAGAAACCTTCTTTGTAAAAAGCCTCGAGAATGTTCAGGGTGACGAGCGTGATGTTATCTTGATAAGTATCGGTTATGGGCGTGACGAAGCAGGCAAACTCACGATGAATTTCGGCCCCGTGAATAAGGACGGTGGCGAAAAACGCCTCAATGTATTGTTTACTAGGGCTCGTAGTCAATGCGAAGTATTTTGCAACTTTACAGCAAATGATTTAAGTGTAAACCACGACAGCCCTCGAGGACTTATCGCTCTCAAAACTTACCTGCACCACGCTGAAACAGGAAAAATGGATTTGGCAATTGAGACAGGTCGTGAACCTGACTCGCCTTTTGAAGTCGCAGTGATAGAAGCATTGAAAGCTAGAGGTTATTCCATCAAATCACAAATTGGTATTGCTGGGTATTCTATTGATCTTGCGGTTGTGAATCCCAAATCTCCAAACACCTACATTATTGGTATTGAGTGTGATGGTGCTACTTATCATAGTTCCCGCTCTGCTCGAGACCGTGACCGTCTCCGTCAAGCAATTCTCGAAGACAAAGGCTGGAAAATTCACCGTATATGGAGCACAGATTTTTTTAGGAATCCAGTCAAGGAAATTAACAGAACCGTTGAGGCTATTGAACGGGCTCGATTAACATTTTGAGCTTTGAGAACCCCTGTATTTTCTCAAGCAACACTTTTCACAACCCCCCAAAATCCCTTTTGCACACCACTTTACAGATATGCTATTGTTACAAGGCTGCTTTCACGGCAGCGACCCTACGCTGGTAGCCTATTTATTAGCCTATATGCTAACAAACGCGCTATACATCTTGGGCGTACCCCAAGCATAAAAAGGCTTTCATGTTCGTCAATACGTGCAGGCCCCCAAAACCTTGGTCGTACTCCCGCAATGAAGGAGGTGACAACGTGCATACTTATGACCTAAACGTAATCCTGGACCCGCTCCTGAGCGAGGCCCAGATTCAAACCGAGAAGGACGCGATTGCTGCTCAGATACAGCGTTATAACGGTGAAGTGGTAAGCCTCGAGGAACCAGGCAGACAACGCCTAGCCTACGAAATTCGCAAAGGACGCGAAGGCTACTACCTTTATTACACCGTTAAACTTAGTAACGAAGCCCCTAGGGCCATTGAAGCTGCCCTTAAAGTCCGCGATAACGTCATGCGGGTACTCTTTGTAAAAGACAAACCCGAATGGAAAACCCTACGCGCCAGAAAGCCAAAAGCTGAGGCTGCCCCTGCCGCCCCCGCTGCTCCGTCAGCGTAAGACGTGTAAGAATCCTGTAAGGCGGCACGTGCTAGACTAAGTTTGTTGAATCCTTAGAATTTAGGACAACAACGACGACATAGCCTCATCGAGACTAGAAGGAGCATTTTATGGCAAAAGGATTAAACAACATTTATTTAGCTGGTACACTTACCCAAACCCCCGAACTCACCTACACCGCCGCAGGTCTAGCCATTCTCAAGATGAATCTTGGTGGTAATGACCACGTCATCGGCGATGACAATACCGCGCGTGAACTCGCTTGGTATCACAACGTCACGGTGTTTGGTGCGGCTGCCGAAAGCCTTGCCAATCAGTTGCAAGCTGGTACGCCCGTGTTCGTGGAGGGAGCCCTCAACTACCGCAACTGGGAAAGCCAGGATGGTCAAAAACGTAGCGCGCTCGACATCAAAGCGCAGCGCGTCGAAATTATGTCTTTTGGCCCCCGCAAGGGTGAAACAACCGTTCTGGATTCCAAAGGGCAACATCGCCTCAAGAACGCTATGAACGAAGTGCGCCTCATTGGGAACCTAACCCGTGACGCAGAACTTCGCTATACCCCGAGCGGTAGTGCCGTTACAAGATTTAGCATGGCAGTCAATGAACGTTATCGTGATAAAAGTGGTGCTGACCAGGAAAAGACTCACTATGTAGATGTCAATGTCTGGCGTGAGATGGCTGAAAGCTGCGGCGAACTTAAAAAGGGTGACCCCGTATTTGTAATTGGCCGACTCGTGAATGACAACTGGACAGACCAGGAAGGCAACAAACGTTACACGACGCGCGTAGAAGGGTCCCGCGTCGAGTACCTGACTCGAGGTCCCGGTGGTGGAACCGGCACCCGCTCTGAGCGTCCCGTAGCTTTGGGAAATAACAACCAAGCTACAGCGACCAAACAGAATGCCCCGATGGGTCAGAAACTTGATATTGACGAAGAATTTCCGCCAGAAGAGGACTTACCCTTTTAATGCCAAAAGCAAAAGCTAAAGACAGTAAAAGTCGTGGCAGTAAAGACCGCGATAAGGACAAGGGCAAACGTGGCGACAGACTGCGCCGTGGCCGCAAGCCCAAGGTTTGCCAGTTTTGCACGGGCGAACTCGAAATCACCGCTTACCGCGACGGCAGAATGCTGCGCCGTTTTATTTCGGATACCGCAAAAATTTTGCCCCGTCGCCGCACAGGTGTATGCGCCAAGCACCAGCGTAGGCTCGCTACCACCATCAAGCGTGCGAGATCACTCGCCATTATTCCGATTACGCAACAGCTAGTGAGGAAATAGACATGAATGTGATTCTTCTCGAGCCCGTTGACAATTTAGGTGAAGCTGGGGAAATCGTAAAAGTACGTCCTGGCTACGCTAGAAACTTTTTAATCCCGCAAGGTTTGGCACTCGTGGCAAGTGCTGCGAATAAGGCTGCACTCGAGGCCAACCTTGCCGAACGTGCCAAGCAACTCGCTGAGCGCAAAGCTGACTCTGAGCGTCTTCGTGACATGCTCAAAGATAATGTGCTGAACATCAAGGTGAAGGCAGGCGATGACCGCATTTATGGTTCTGTCGGTAATCAAGACATTGCTGACGCGCTTAAAGCTACCTACGATGTTGAGGCAGACCGTCGCAAAATTATGTTGGCGCAACCTATCAAGACGATTGGTGAGTACACGGTAGTGTACAAGCCGCATCCTGAAGTGCCAATTGATTTGAAAGTGGTTATTGCTGCTGAGTAGTTGAAAATTTAAGTGAATTTTGGAATCCCTTGATTGAAAGATTGAGGGATTTTGCTTCATGACGAAAAACTTCGACTAAAAATCAATGTTAGAAGAACTAAAACAGAGATAGTTATCAAAAGTGTAGCCAAACCATAATCTACTGAAATCTGGACAGCAATACCTGCGAGTAAAGGCCCTACCATTCCACCAAAAGTGTAACCTGTTAGCATCGCTGCAATTGCTCCAGGTGCTGTGCCATCTCTGTGTATTCGTCCAACTTCCACAACTGCAAGTGTGTAAAAACCTCCGCCAAACGCACCCCACATAAAAGCAATAACCCAAAGTAAATTCCGTTCGTTCCCTGCTATAAGCAATAAAGCAGAACTTAACAGCAGTACGCAACCACAAAGAATTAGCATGTTTCTTGGCTTAAACACATCAGCAAGGTGACCAAAGGGATACTGGGCTACTAAGCTGCCCGCCGCAATAACCCCTATCATCAATGAAGCCAACTGTGGCGTAAATCCTAAGTGTAGGGCGTAAACACTTGTCATGGCCCCAATGCCAACCTCAAACAATCCACCTATGACAGCAATAAAAATCAGTGGTGTACTTGTACCAAAACGGTAAGATGGTTTTGGAAAAACCCTTGAAGGGGATTGTGAACTTTGACGAAACAGCCGTAGACGTAGAATTGGAAGGATTGCCATCACACTGAGAAGAACGGCAAGGACTTTTGCTTCAAAAAATCCTATTCTTAAAATAAATGGAATGAAAGGGCCTGACATTTCTGTAACAGCCACAAATGTTTGAAATATGCCGGTGTTTTTGCCTATCTTACCTTCAGGAGAATTTTCAACAATTTGGGTTTCGGTTAGGTTCCATAGTAGAGCAAAGCTAATGCCACTAATCACTCCCGCAGCTAACCAAACGCCATAGTTATTAGATAGTGCAAAGAGTATCGTTGCACTAGTTGCTAGAGATAATCCTGTACAAAATCCTACAAATTGATTTACTCGCGCAAGCAAGCGGGGTGTAAAAGGCGTAGCTATTGTTAAAACAGCAAATGGAAGCATAGCAAATACACCAATAGTCAAAGGACTGGCACCTTGCTCGTTGAGGTATACGATAGCCAAAGGGCTAATAACTGTAAACGCCAATAGTGAAACAAGCATTGCAGCCGTACACCGCCAAACAACATACATAGGAAGAGTTGTTTTGGCTAAATCTTGTGTTTCTATCACTCAAGCTCACCAGCATGGCTACGAACGAGTTCATGGAAACGCCCTAGAGCATGTTCGCTGATTTCCGTACCATCTGGGTCAACCATAAGCCTTCCTCTTTTATAGCTTTGAGAATGAAGGCCGCACTGTACGCTTTCAATAAGAGAAATATCCTCTCCTGACAATATGTGAGTTTCCCATTCCATCATTTGCTTATTTGATCTAGTCGGTATCTCTTTGTCAAAAAAATAGTCACAGTATGCCAATGTTGTATTGGGGTCAATAGGAAAAGCGTAATAGAGGAGCATATTGGCTGGCCCAGGAAAAGAGTTTATTGTTAAGTTTGGCCACAAATGCCAGCCTGTAAAACCAAAATGATAATCTTGTTCGTTTGGGCTTGCATGGTAAGCAAGATTATCTTCACGTCCTGAAGCGGCAATATGACTCGAGTACCATTTGTGGGTAACGACATTATAGTGCTTGACATCCATTAAATCGGAAAAGGAGGGGTGGGCTGGTTGACAGTGATAACACTCCAAATAGTTGTCCAAGACAACCTTCCAGTTACCACGAATGACATGCTCAAAACGTTTGTGAAAACGAAACTGCGAGAACTTTTTTACATAAGAATGTATTTCATTAAATAGGGGTAAAGCTAAGTCACTAAAAGGTGTAGCTTTAGAATCAAAGTTGATAAATATCAAACCCTCAACGACTGCGACTAATACAGGTGGTAGTTTTTGAGCTTTCACATTAAAATCTTTTAAGTCACCGCACCCTCGTCCATGAACAAAATCACCCTGCCTGCTATAAGACCAAGCATGATATGGGCAAACAATTACCTTTTTGGCCGTTCCGGTTCCCTTCAGAAGTAAATGAGCGCGGTGACGACAAACATTAGAAAATGCTTGAATAGAACCATCATCACTCTTGATCACAATTAAACTTTCCCCCAAAAGGTTAAAAACGAAATAGTCTCCCTCATTGGGGATTTGAGTGACATGCCCCGCATAAAGCCAGGATTTGTACCAAATTCCTTCCTTCTCTTTTTCAAAGTAATTCTGCGACGTATACACATCAGAAGGTAGGGTGTAAATTGTTGTGGGAATCGGTTCTGTTTGTTGCTGAATAAAAGAAGCAGGTCGCTCGATTTGTTCTTTAAGTAACATATTTTAATCCTCCACAACTTGAATTTACACTTTGATTGTATGCTTATTGTGAGGCAAATGGGTTTTTCATACAAAAAGAATGTAATAGTAAACCTGGCCTACTTTAGCCCGTAACCATTATGGTGTTTACCATGACAAGCAATTTATCGTAGCTCCTCTGCCCTTGAGACCACAAATGCAAAAGCGAAAGAAACTCAGCTACTTCCACTAAACACAATCAGCACTTCGTAGTACGGAGTTTGAGCAAAACGTATACTGCCTCTTTCCTTTCCGCTTCTTTTAGCACCACACCTGCATCCTGGCGGTCAAGCAAAAACTGCAAGCGACTCTGCAAACCGTCAGGAAGTTGAAACAGTGCGATGTCCGTAGGAATTTCAATCACGCTTGGCATAAAACAATTCTAGCAAGTAGTTTTGTCTTATAATTCTACTTATGAGCCAGACTTTGCAGCACATCCTCGAGGAAATCAGGTCACTTTCCCCTGATGAATTGAAACAACTCCGCCGCAGTTCTTAGTCTCGAACAACTTCATCTTTTTGACACTGAGCTTTTGAGCAGCGAAGAAAGACAGCGCGTACTCTTGCAAGCGGGTTTAAGGGTAGGTTGGAATGACCCAGAGATAGATATTTACGATTCCCTTGACCCACACAAATCATTATGAACGTTAAACGTGGTGATGTTGTTTTAGTTGATTCCCGTACAGTGACCGAAGCTCGAGCAAAATACGTCCTGCTTTAGTTGTTCAGGAATGAGCGGCTCGAGGACACTATCCTCGCCCTCATCACAAGCAGCAGTCAGCGCAGGCTCGGAGCTGGTACGCAATTTTTTCCTATTGATATATCAACTAAGAAAGGTGAGCAAACAGGTTTGAAGGTTGACTCTGTAGTCCAGTGCGAGAACTTGCTGACCTATGAAAAGAGTTTGATTTTGCGAGTATTGGGTAAATTATCTGAATCAGAAATGATTCAGATTGACAGGTGCCTCGAGGCAACTCTTGGAATCAAGAAGGTTCAATAAGACGTTTTTACCCGATGGTTTTGTCCTATGATCCTAGGTACGAGCCAGTCTGTCTCCTCGAGACCATCACAACACTTAGCCCAGAAGAACTGGTGCCGGTACCACTAGCTCGAGTCTCTCCCCTGTTACAGGATGCACAAACACTAATTTTTCTGCGTGAAGAAAATAGCCACCCTCCCCAGGCAAGCCAGGTGTATCTAAAAATTTTCCACCAACTGTGTAAAGTGGGTCACCTACAAGTGGATGACCAATAAACGCTAAGTGAATCCTTATCTGATGCGGACGGCCTGTGAGTAATTTAATTTCAAAAAGTGTTGCGTCTGAATTAGCTGAGCTTGTCGAAGCTCGTTCCAATACTCTTGCATCGCTCACAGATGGTTTACCTTTTTCGCTGGCAGCATACACGTAACCTAATTTTGGATGTTCCACTAACCCAATCGCTGCGCGAATGTCATAAACGTCTTGCTGCGCTACACCACTTGCCAAGGCCTTATAATATTTCTCAACCTTATGCTCACGCCAAAGTTTAGAAAGGGCTTTGTTCGCTTCTGTGGTAAGCGCAAATAAAACTAGACCTGACGTTCCCCTGCCCAAACGGTGAACGCTTTGCGCGGTTGGAAAATTTTTTCGCACGAGAGAAAAAAGTGTGTTTTCCAAAAAACCACCCGCTGGCACTGTCGGCAAATCACTCGGCTTATTGACCACGAGCAAGGTTTCATCCTGAAAGATAACATCGTAGTGTTGTGGTGTGTCCTCTTCATACCAAGGGGGGCGGTTCCAAATAAGGGTTTGTCCTGGTTGCAACATCTTGTCACCACACGTAACAACATTGTTCAGCAAAACTTCACCCTGGTCTATTCTTTCTTGCCAGGTTTCTCTAGTCGAATGCTCGTAGCTTTTCACTAAATACTCTAAGAGCATTTGTCCTCGAGCCTTCACATTGAGTTGTTCTTGATAGCTATAACCTTGGTTGAGTTTCATAAAAGCAGAAGGTAGAATATAGAATAGGTTTCTACTCCCTCCTACATTCTACCTCCTACCTCCTGTCTTTTATGAAGAACTATTTCGAGCACACGCGCATTGTACAAGAGACAGACCTCGACGAACTCGAGCATGTCAATAATGCAGTTTATTTAATCTACATCGAAGCGGTTGCGCGGGAACATGCACTTCGGGAAGGGTTAGGGCTTGACGAGTTCAAAGCACACGGTGTCATTCCTGTCGTGCGAAGTCATGCCATCACCTATTACAAACCTGCCCAACGCAACGACACCTTACTCATTTCTACTAAAGTCAAAGACATAGGCGGAGCCAAAGCCCTACGTCACAACGAAGTTCGGCATGCTGATACGAAAGAACTTCTTGCCAGTGCCATCACAGAGTGGGGGTGGTTAGATACAAAAACGAATCGCCCCAGGCGTGTTCCTGAAGCGATTCGTGCGGCATTTGGGTTCTAATTAATAACGAGAATCCTGTCCTCTGCGCTTGTTGGAAAAGCTGTTGCTTCTCGAGCCCGAGCCTTCTCGTCTTGGGCCACCACTGCGGCCCCTAAAGCCTCGAGCACCACCGCGCGATTCAGAACCACGATTCTCAAAACGATTAAAGCTTCTGTCTCTGGGTGCGCGTTCGCTTCTTTCTGGAGCAATAGAGGGTGCGGTCTTGGCACGGCTTACTTTGATGCCCTCGAGACTCACAGATTCAACATCTTCAGGAAGTATGTCTACAAACGCAGCTTCGTTAGAAACTTGAATGCGTCCGAGTTCGTCAATGCCTGCTTCTTTCAGTCTGCGAACCACTTGTGCAACATTATGAATCTTGCCGTCAAGTCTTAGCGTGACCCAACCTTCTTCACCTGTAAGGAGACTACGCGCGGATGGTGCACCACCTAACAGCATGGCCAGTAAACCTGCCAGCGTATCGCTGTCGCTGCTTTCTACGAGCGTCTTGGCGGTGTCTTGCCAAAAGGCTTTGTTTTCTTTACTTTGTGATTTAGCGTTGGCAAGAAGGTTGGTAAGTTTGACATCTTGTACTTCTTGGGCGGTAGGTGCGCTGCTGCGCTTGAAGCGGCGTGACACGGTGCGCTCGAGTTGCGCGAGTTCCCGAATTTCTTTTGGTCCGTAAAGTAGCACTACAGTTCCCTTGCGACCTGCGCGGCCGGTGCGGCCTGAGCGGTGTTGGTAGGCTTCGCTTTCGCTTGGAATTCGGTAGTGAATCACGAGGTCAACTTCAGGAATATCTAAGCCACGCGCAGCGACATTCGTACCGATGAGGACGCTCACTTGGCCACTGCGAAAACGCGCAATGACGCGCTCGCGCTGAACTTGGTTGAGGTCACCGTTGATGGCTTCTGCTTTGTGGCCTGAGATAGTGAGTTGCTTGGCGAGTTCGTCCGTCTCGGCTTTCGTGTGTGTGAAGATAATTGCTTTTTCGCCTTGGTGCGCGTGCAGCACATCGGAGAGAATACCTGCGCGGTTTTTGAGGGGTGCTTCGATGGCGATTTCTTCGTAGCTGACTTCCTCGTTTTTAATGAGGTTGATATGCACAGGGTTGATGAGGTGTTCACTGGCAATTTTCTTAGCCCAGTTTGGCAGCGTGGCCGAGAACAGCAAGGTTTGGCGTTCTTTTGCGGTTGCTCCCAACAATGTTTCGACATCTTCTTCAAAACCCATTGAAAGCATTTCGTCGGCTTCGTCTAAAACAGCAATGTCAACATCGTGGAGCGAGAGGATATTTTTCTCGAGATAATCTATGGCGCGTCCTGGAGTAGCCACAACAATATCCGAGCCGCGTTTTAGTGCACCTGCTTGTTGTCCGTAACCTGTACCACCGTAAATGGTAACAACCTCGAGATGAGGTGCTGCCCAAACAAGTTCACCAGCAACTTGCAAGGCAAGTTCTCGCGTAGGTGTAAGGATAAGGGCGCGGGGGGCACGGCCACGGCTGTGGTTTTCCTCGAGCCTTGCAGCAATTGGCAAACCGAAAGCAAGCGTTTTACCAGTACCTGTACGAGCTTGGCCTAAAACGTCTTTGCCTTTGAGCGCGTGCGGGATTGCCTCGGCTTGAATGCCAGTGGGCGTGGTAAAGCCTTTGCGAGCGAGAGCTTGTTGTACGTGCTCGGGTAATGCAAAATCTTTGAATAAGGGTGAAGTGTTGACTGCCTCCGTAGGGGCAGTATCGGGTCGTTCTAGTACTGCGGTGTTTTCTGATACATGAGACACAAGTACCTTTTCTATAAGTCAAGGTGTTTATTTGTAGATACTCACATGCTTTAAGTCAAAGACACAATGGTATTTCATTGTTAAGGGTTTCTTCTAGGGGTAGCTCTAAAAGCTATCTTCCTTCTTGCGTTTCTCCTACAAACCCTACGTCCTTAAAAAACGAGCAAAGCAGTCTCTAAATCCTGACTTCTTTGGTAGCTCACTTTCCTTCTAAGGCCCATATTGTTAAGAATGGTTTGTTCCGTGCAGGTTTTTTGACTTAATGTTTTAAGCCAACCTGTTGTCCTAAGGGCATGTAAGGCGTAGCAAGTCTACGCAAACTTTAGTAGTCTAGTGCTTTTTGGCACAAATGTCAAATGGAAGCAGAATAG
>JBOFGY010000232.1:0-16699 GCA_051649365.1 Trueperaceae bacterium | reverse complement strand
GGGTGCCTTCCCTTACAGCGAAGTGCCAGGGGCCACCGCGAACGCTCTACCCAAGCACGTTCCTGAAGAACTCAAACAAGAACGCTACAAACGCCTCATGGAATTACAACAAACGATTAGCTTTCAAAAAAATCAGGGCAAAGTAGGACAGACGCTAGAGGTTTTAATAGATGATTATGGTGAATTACCTGGGGACATCATTGGGCGTTCTAAAGCAGATGCGCCTGGGATTGACGGTAATGTTTACGCGCTCTCTGATGGTACGGTAAAAATTGGTGACATTGTAACTGTGCGAGTGAACAAAGCGGATGTGTATGATTTGCATGGTGAGGTTGTAGCCAATGTTCCTTGGAAGCCGAATGTTTTGACGCTGAAATAGAAAAGCTGTGAACTTAAAAAGTTCACAGCTACGCGTTACAAAAGTTTTTTGTAAAATTTATTTTAATATTTGGAATACTTCGGCAGCTGGCTGTGTATGGTTTGTTTTTAATGCTGCTGTTGCGTATGGAGAAACATTAAAGTTTAGAGTGTTAGGTGCTTGGACGCGCTCGATAAAAGCGTAGTAATCACCTGCGTCTAGACCATTGTTGCCGTTCATATCTTTCCAAGCCTCGAGCGAATAGTTGGTTTGTGTGTAGGTATTGAGTTTGTAATTTACTTGGGAACCTGAACCTGTGACATAGGTTTTGATAAGGGTATTAGTACGGCACGTGTTTTGTTCGAGGATACAAACACCAACCACCATACCCGATAAATCAACGGGTGTTGGTTGAGGATTTGGTTGTGGTTCAGGCTCAGGTGTGGGCTCAGGTTCGGGTTCGGGCTCAGGTTCGGGTTCGGAACCTGCTTCTACTGCCTCGAGAGCTTTGAGTGCATTGACCAAGCCAGCACCGCAGTCACTCGAGCCCAGATTCAGATTGTTTGCATTCGCGTCGCACTGCTGGCTACCTAAAGGTGTTGCGGATGAGGTTAAGGCGTTGAGAGCCTCGTTTGGCGTGAGGTTTGGTTTGAGAGCTTTCATCAAAGAGATGAGCCCGGCAATGTGTGGGCTTGCCATCGAGGTGCCCGCAGCGAGAACATAGTCGTACTCGCCGTTGCTCGAGTTATCGTCTTTGCCGAGGCTTAAAATAGCGTCGTTGGGGTCACCGCCAGGAGCCATGATGTCAATGCGTGAACCGTAGTTTGAATAAGAGGCACGTTGTCCAGAGAGGTTTGTGGCACCTACGACGATGACGCCATCACAATTTGCGGGTGAAAATAGACCAGCATCTTCGCCTGTATTGCCTGCAGCAACAACGATGATTTTATTGGCGTTGCGGATGCGCGAGAAGGCTTCTTCTTGCAGGCTCGAGCAAGGCACATTGCCGCCTAAACTAAAGTTAAGAATATCCGCAGGATTTGGGTTATCGGGTACACCTGCAACGCTAAAGCCTGCTGCCCACAGTGCCGCGTCGGTAACATCGGCGAGGGTGCCAGCAGCTTGGTTGCCTTGAGGGCTCGGTCCTAGTGCGCGCACGGGCAAAATTTTAGCGAGCCAGTCTACGCCACTTACGCCATTACTATTATTCGTAGCAGCACCTATCGTACCTGCAACGTGGGTGCCGTGATAAAGCGTTTTGATGTAGGGCCCAGGATCGGTAGGGTTATCATCACGACCATCACCGTCAGCAGTGAAATCATATTGAGGATTGTTATCTTCTGGTTTTGAGACAAAATCGTAACCAGATAAAAGCCGCTTGCCAAAATCTGGATGGTTGACGATGCCCGTATCAATCACAGCAACCGTGACATCATCGGAGCCAACAGTCTTATCCCAAGCTTTGGGCAAGTTCATTGCTCCATAATGCCACTGACTGCTGTACAAATTGTCATTGGGTGTGCGCGTAGAATAAAACAGATAGTTCGGAACTGCGTCGGCTACATCGGGGCGTGCTTTTAAGCTTTCGACGAGCTCGAGCGTTTCTCCTTTATCTAGTCCTTCTACTTGGTAAAACTCCGTGCTAGGTATAGCTAAAGAGCGCACGCGCTCGAGTGTTTTACCTGCAATGCTTAGGCTCGAGCGGGCTTGTGCGCTTAAGCTGTTTGCATCCGCCTTGTAGGTAACGAGGACTTCGCCAGGTACGAAGTCTGCCTCCGCCAGTAGGTTGCTTTGGTTGTTGTCTGCAAAGCGAATCGTGCCAGAAATGTCGCCCTTAGTCGTGACACCGTTGGGGTTAGCGGGATCATTGGATTCATCGGGATTTTGGGGTTCCGTGTCTCCACAGGCAACGAGTAAAACCAGCCCGCAGAGTATTAAGCCAAGAAAACTAAATAAGCGTTTTAACATAACTCCTCCCAATGCCTTAGGTATCTACTGCCAAGCATACGAGGGAAACTGCCCGTTGCCGTGAGGTCTTTCTGAAAGTGCATTCATGAAGTTGCCAGGTTTCTGAAGAGACATTATCACACTCATCCTGTGTAGCACACCTATCAACCGCCTCGTTGCAGAGCTTGGCGAAGTAGGCAAAGCGCGTTAAAGTAATACCTGTCCAAGAACCCGCCCATTTGTTTTCCTACAAAGGTCTGGTTGGAGTTTTAGGATAGACTTAAACTGGCGCAGCATTGTATTCCTTTTCCTAAATTATTGGTTAGCATAATGTTGTTTGCTAAGACCGCTATTTGCTAAAACTGTAGAGAAGTATAGATAAAACTAGTGCGCTTGAAGGTGCGTTGGAGACTTTATGCAAAGAACAAAAACTGAACTAGAAGGCATGACTCACGATGAACTGGTCGAACGCGTTTTAGAAGCGCAAGATATGTTAAGGGAAGGTTTAGCTGTGCGGGATTCCCTCCACGGTGTCCTCAATATGCTGCTTAAGGCTAAAGCTACGGAAGTCGAGCATTATGCCTCGGTAGAAGAAAATACGCTCGAGCCTACTGAGCAAGATCTCAAAAAAGCCTATGCTGCTGCTCGTCACGCGCTCTCGAATCCAACGGGGTTCTTAAAGAAATAGGAATTGAGGATTAGGAATTGGGAAGTGAACCCCCTCTGCCTTCATCCTGATACACTTCAATGATTATGACCAAAGCTGACATTCACATTTCAGTTGAGCGCGATACCACAGACATTACCAATATTGTTTGGCAGGCTAAAGAGGCTCCCGAGCCTGGCCTGCAGAACGCGAAAGCCATGATTCTCGCACTTTGGGACGCAGAGTCGCGTAATAGCCTGCGCATTGACCTCTGGACAAAAGATATGACCATTGACGACATGAACGACTTTTTCTTTCAAACCTTTCTTTCAATGGCGGACACCTACAGCCGCGCTACCAATAACAAAGACATTATGGCGGATATAAAAATTTTTGCGAGGGAATTTGCAGAAAAGGCTTCGCGGGCAGCGAAACAACAGAGATAAAGAGGAAAGGTCAAAACAAAGATTTGCTTTCCTCTTTTCTCTTTACCCTTTCCTCTGAATTTCTCCCTACGTCATGGTTAGCTTAGTGTGAACACGCTAAAGTGCCACCATGAAAAAATTCTCTCCCTGTTGATCGGGTTTTCCTCGTTAGCCTTAGCACAATTCGTACTGGCATAACCAGGGCAGATTGCGTTTATTAAAGGCGATGGACAACTCGCTACAGTTGCACCTGAGTGTAGTGAGCTAGCGCGTTTTAACAGAGGGAGAGCAACGGTTGCAATTCCCTGCCTGGTCACCTAATAGCACAGTCTTCGTTCTGCCCATCACGAACGCAGACAATACGAGACAAGTGACAGTGTTGTGGTTTAGACGGTACGGGGACGGCAGTTGGTGAGGGTGACACGCCGTTTTGGAGTAGATAAAAAACCTCGAGCAAGATTACTCTTGCTCGAGCATTTTTCTAAAAATGAGTGTGTTTAGTGATGAGAGTGCAAAGCAGAGCTTCCAGTAGGGGGCTTGCAGTAAGCTGCTACGCTTGTGGAGGTCAAATTTCCTCCTGCTGGGCAAAGTTCTTGATAGAGCGTTTTTGCTGCAACCTTTAAGGGACCTGTATAGTCAGGACGGTATTTCAGGGCTGGTCCAGGGTAAGGCTTACTTGTATCTGGACCATGATTGCTCAAATAGCCATTACCACAACCATGTTTTTGTTGGTTGTCTTTAAAGTTTACACAGTTATCAACAAACTGTTTATTAATATCTGGGTGCCATCCTCCCCACCAGTCAGCGTGGATAGAAGAACCTGAGTTAGAACTCATTTTCCTTGTGCTTGGGTCCACATCAGAAGAAAGATACCATCCTGCTGTGCTTTCGTTTAATTCGACTCTGTAGAAAATAATGTACTCGAGGTGAGGTAGGCTAGCCATTTCTTGGCAGTCTCCCCAATACCAGTTACTATCTCTAGGCAGAAACCAATTATCGGGGTTCGAGGCATCTTGTTTATTCCAGCAAATAGGAAACTTTATATGCATTTTCAGCATTCTAAATCTGTGGCCAACCGGACTTTGGGCGCAATCTGGAATAGTATTACTCACAGGGCTAAATACAGCATTCCACGAATCTGTACAAACAAAGGTAAACTTATTATCAAAGTTTAAGGTGCCTCCTTTGTCTGGCGAAACATTATTGGCTAATTTATTATCCTTAGCAATCATTGCTGCTCCTGGTGGATACACAACAGAATTACCATGATGTGTACCTTCTCCTTTATAGTAAACATGAATAAAGTCGGGAACGCGGACATTTCCCTGAGTATCAAAGAGTGCAGGTGCCCAATAACCCGTACGGTTGAGTTCTAAACCGTTACAGGTACCACTGCCACTGTCTTTGAGGGTTTCATAGGTGGAGTAAGCATTCACATCGGTGTTGCCAAAAAACATATGCAAGTGTGCAGCCCCAGGTTGACCTGGGTATACCAAGGGGTCATCATAGGCAAAATGCGAAAACTCACAGAAAATGCGGAAAGATCCCACCCCTTGGAAAGCAACACCAGGTTCACCATTTTTGACATATTCATCACGTGACCCAAACAGAGGGCTCGTATTAGGGTCAAGCGGTAATTGGGCTTGCGGTGTATTGATGTAAGCAGAGTTGTCGTGATTGGTATTTCTGACGGACGCACCTTTAATCATTTCGAGGTTGGCTTTATAGCCTGTTGGAGGTGTTCCAGGTGTTGTGGGCTCTTCGGGCATTGTAGGTTCTTTGGGCTCTTCAGGTGTCTCTACAGGAGTTTCCCCTGGTTCACTAGGCGTTGTCGAGCCACCCGAGGCGACGAGTTTGATATTATCAAAGCAGTAATATTGATCCGTGTTCTTGGCGGCAAGTTGGAACTCGAGTTTTGCCTTGCTATCGGATTTGTTCATGATAAAGGTCAGGCTTTTGTTACTACCATTTCCACTCGTAACGCTTTCTGCCTTGCTACCGTGGCTCGTATAAGGTGAGACTGACTGACCAACCTTGACGGTGAAGTTGGCAGTTTTATTCATGCTCGTGACAGCGGTATAGGTTAGGGTATAGGTCTTACCTGTTTCTAAGTTAAGCCCACTTTGGTAAAGTTGTACATCCCAAGGGTTCGAGCTGCTTTGATTTACCCACACGCACATGCGCCCGTAGGCATCTATACTTTTGGAGATACCAATGCCTGATTTGACATAAACACTCCAATTGCTTTCTCCCTGGCTAAAATCCCAATTTTTAATCAAATTGTTTTCGGCTTGGCTATCAAGACTGTTCTTACCTGTTCCGCAGGCAACCAAAAAGATAAGACCCAAAATCGCCAATATTGCTTTTTCCCTCATATCCCTGCACATAAATCTCCCTTTGAGTTTTTCTGTCACCACGTACACTCTTTAACCTAACTTCATCTTACTGTTAAATGCATCTTTACACTTAAATGCATCTTTACACTCCCGCTTCGCTTTGTGCTTTTAAGTGCTTTGTAATATGTGCTTCTTTTCCTCCTCATTTGAAAATAAAATCTACTGTATTGGAGCATATTTTGTTGTCAAGAGCAATAGATTTATGCAAGTTTAAAATAAGAGCTCTAGTTAAATAATTGCTAAGTAAAATTTTTAAACTAGTCAAAAAGCAATATGTGTCATGCGTATTTCTATTTGAAACTACCAAATACATGCTAAATTTAAACATGACAAATCTAAACATGTCATAGTGAGGGCATGGCACTCATTCTCGGTTTAGATACATCATGTGATGACACCGGTATCGGCATCGTGCGTGGCCACGAGGTATTAGCTAATGTGGTGGCTTCACAGAATGCACTCCATGCCAAGTTTGGGGGTGTTTTGCCAGAGCAGGCGAGCCGTGAGCATCTAAATGTAATTGACGCAGTTCTTGAGGCAGCCCTCCTGCAAGCGAAAATCAAGCTCTCAGATATTGACATCGTGGCTGCCACCTACGGGCCTGGCTTGGTCGGCGCGCTTTTGGTTGGTCTGAGTTATGGCAAAGCCCTAGCTTGGTCTTTGGGCAAACCTTTTGTACCCGTGCATCACCTTGAGGGTCATCTTGCCTCGAGCCTCGCTTCTGGAAATGTAGAGCCACCTTTTTTGTGTCTTATCGTGTCAGGGGGCCACACCTCCCTATTTGCAGTGAAAGCGTGGGGAGATTACCAAGAGTTGGGACGCTCGAGAGATGATGCCGCTGGCGAAGCTTTTGACAAAGTTGCACGTCTTCTCGGTCTTGGCTTTCCTGGTGGGCCAGCTCTTAGCAAAGCTGCTGAAGTTGGCGATGATAACGCTCATAAATTTACAATTGCCTTAAAAGGTCAAACAGGGTTTGATTTTTCCTTTAGTGGTCTCAAAACGGCCGTATCGGTATTGCTACAAAAAGAACCACATGCAAACCCACATAATGTAGCGGCAAGTTTTGAAAAAACGGTTGTGGAGAGTTTAATTGCTGTCACCGCACGCGCTGCAAAAACGACAGGTTACAGCAAGATTGTGGTGGCAGGTGGCGTAGCGGCTAATAAACGATTACGTCAGCGTTTTACAGAGATTGGTTTGCAAACCTTTTTCCCACCTATTGCCCTTGCCACTGACAACGGTGCAATGATTGCGCTTGCTGCTCAATTTTACTCCCTCTCTTTTGAAGGCGAGGGTAGAGGTGAGGTAGGGGTAGACGCTCGTCCTTACTTACCATTAGATACGAGTCTGCGTTCGAGGGCTTCTTCGTAAGCATTCATGTAGAGAGGCACAATTGTCGCTTCGCTAAATTGCTTTACCGAGCAGTCTCGCGCGGCTTTAGAAAATTGTTGGTGTAAGTCTTTGTCGCTTAGCAGTTTGATGGCCGCTTCGGCCATGCCGTCGACCTCGTAAGGATCGAAAAGATAGCCATTACAGCCATGTTGCACAACTTCGGGGATGCCGCCGACATTGCTGGCGATGACGGGTACGCCGCTTGCCATGGCCTCGAGGGCCGCAAGACCAAAGGATTCTTGTGTACTCGGTAATAAAAACAAATCGCACACTGCTAGTAGTTCTTCAATGCGTGGAAAACTTCCCAAAAACGAGACGCGCCCACTGATACCAAGTTCAGAAGCGAGCTCGAAAGCACTCGAGCGGTCTGGTCCGTCACCAACCATCAGAAGCCGTGCACCTACCCTTTCTGATACTTTCGCAAAGACTTTAATCACGTCTTCAATACGTTTGATGGGCCGAAAGTTTGAAATATGCAAGAGCAATTTTTCATCAGGGTGCGCGTAGCGCAAACGTAGCTCCGCGTTTTCTCTTGGATAAAAGCGTGTGTGGTCAACGGCGTTCGGAATGACTTGAATGTTGCGCCGCACGCCCATTTCTTGTCGCGTGTAATCCGCGAGATACTTACTTACAGCTGTAACGAGATCAGAATGTTCAACCGAATATTGCGTGGTTCTCAGATAAGCGCGGTTGAGACCAACTAGTGTGACATCTGTACCGTGCAAGGTTGTCACGACTACGGGGCGCGGTTTGACTTGCGCCATGTCCCTTGCCAAAATTGCTGCTGTTGCATGTGGAATCGCATAGTGCGCGTGAATGACGTGAATCCCGTACTCTTCAATGACTTCGGTTAGTTTGGAAGCTTCAGAAAGGGTTGTCAAGGGTGAATTAAACACGGGATACATCATGCTCTCGACTTCATGGAAAAAGATGTTAGGGTGACTCAGTTCTGTAAGGCGAAATGGCACGTTCTCAGCGACAAAGTGAATATTATGACCTTGATTTGCAAAGGCCATGCCCAGTTCTGTAGCCACAACACCACTGCCTCCTGCCCCACTGTGTAGTAAAACGGCAATATTCATTAAACCTAGTGTAAGTCGAGGGTACAGAGGGTTTAGTTGTTTGAAAGACTGGAGATAGGAGGTGGGTAAGTGGGTTATGGGGGAACCAAAAACTCTACAACCCACCTCTGACTTCCCACACCCTAGAAGTTTGGTAACACAATTCCCTGCAAATGACTGGCCTTATCTACATCTGCACCTAAACTAGCATCATGACTTATCCACGCTTTTAATTCTGCGTCTAAAAGTTTTTTGGCTCTTCCCTCGACCTCGGCAATCGTGACACGGCCCAGCAGAAGCCTAATGATGATATCCACACCAAACAGTTTTGCTAAACCGATTGGGTTTTTTCTGGCATTGTACAGTAGGTCTAAAACTTTGAGAAGTTTAGGCAGCATCTTGACAGACACGATAATGACATTGCCACCTGTGAAGTGGCCTTCAGCGATTTTGATATAGGTACGTTTTTGACCTGGAAATTGTTGTTCGGAGATATTTTTAGGGATGATGGGGTAGACTAAATCTACATCAGGTGTGTTTTGCACGAGTGTGTCTATAGCGTGTGGTGTGAGCCAAGGTACATCAGCACTGAGGATGAGAAGAGGTTGCTGAGGATGAGCCGCGAGTGCTGCACCTGCGCCAAGTGCCAGCGTTGCAGCCATTGTTTCACCTGCGGGCAGAACTGCATTGGTGAGGTGAAGAAAACTTGGATCGCTTTGCCCCACATAGCTCGTAAAGTTGACGCTCGCGCTCCCCTCGAGGGCCCTAAGGATATGATAAGCCATCGGTTGCCCCTCAATGAGCACGAGGGCTTTGCTAGCGACCCCACGTTCTCTCGAGAGGTCATCGCGTCCACCTGCTAAAACGATAGCGGAAACGTGTTTGGGTTTGATATTCACACGAGTATCTTAAGCGAATTGAAGCATGAGGGTAGCAAATGAAGAGCAGGAATAGAAAAGGTAGAAGGTCTTCTTTAATTCTACCTTCTACCTTCTTTGTTTTGAACAATTTTAATTAGCGTTTGGATTGAGAGACATTAAGTGCAGTGGTTTCGCCACCACGAATCGTAAAATCACCAACAAAAGTTCTAAAGCCAGGAGAGAGCACCACGAGTTCGTGGCTACCAGTGGGTAGATTGTTGAGGGTGAGTTCGCCTGTACCATTGGGAATCGTGCCAACTTGCTGACCGTTGAGGAATACTAACGCACCCCCAACATTGGCGCGCACGCGCAGCGAACCCGCCAAAGGAGCCAAATCTGCACGAACAGTTTGATTGCTGTTGGCTGTTACATTAAACGTAAGCGAGGTCGTGTTGTATCCACTTAATCTAAATTCTGCGGTGTAACTGCCTTGAGGATAGGTGACATTGCCTGTTGGAGACGTGCCCACATAATTGCTATTTACGAACACTTCGGCTCCGTTAGGATTACTGGTGAATGTTACGGTGCCATTGCGAACGGTTTGCACGAGGTTTGCATTGACATTCGTGACTTGACCACCTGTAACATTGACAGAGGTACTGTAGGTATCGTAGTCACTTAAGCGTAGCTCGACGTTATGGTTGCCACTGCGCGTTCCGTAGGTAAGGGGGGTAAAGCCTACAAACTGCCCGTCTATAAAGGCTTCTGCACCACTAGGGTTAGAGGTAACGCTAATGCTGCCAAACACGGGCACGCTCGGGCGTGAACCGACATAAAACAGCGCGGTGTCCGTGACCCAATCATTTTGGGTGATTGGTGTGACGACAATACTAAAGGTTTGG
Organism: Trueperaceae bacterium; assembly: GCA_051649365.1. GTDB lineage: Bacteria > Deinococcota > Deinococci > Deinococcales > Trueperaceae > CAVTAE01. The sequence continues at coordinate 6,712 of JBOFGY010000232.1, read as the reverse complement.
GCAAAACCAGATTCGCCAATGTTGCTCGTGGCAAAGTTAGGGTCAGTGCCAAACGATGCTAATTGATTGGTGTTGAGTTGACTGCGACTGGCAACAGCAATAAGTTTATCTAAACCATTAGGGACGTCTACATTGAAGGCGTAGCGTGCACCCCTCGGTGGGAAGTATTTGGTTTGACCCGCTTGGAGGTAGTTATTTTGTCCATCGGCATCATAGCGATTCGGCAAAATTTGCTGCACTTCACCATTAGAACGTATATTAAACACGTAAACATAGGCGGCCTCGCTGACGCGCACACCAACCGAGATGGCTTCGCCTATCGTGTAGCTTGGAGAACCATTACCAGAGGTATCTTTATCAGTAAATACCTCGACAGAAAAAGTTGGTTTGGGGTTGACGACAATACTTTGAGGACTCACCACAATGCGAGGTTGCGCGTAGGCAACAACTGCCAGCATGAAACTGGCTAGAACAAACAGCCTTTTCGTGAAACTGTGTCTCATAGTTGAAATCACAGGCTCCTTTCGTGTGTGGGTTAACACATCTCTACGCTATCATGTCTGGCTCATGCTAGGTGTGGAGTAATTAAAGAGGGTTTAATGTGGAAGTCAGGTGGCTGAGGATATCTGAGGTGGGAAAAGACAGAAGGCAGAGGGCAAAGAGTAAAAAGCTTAAAGGCTCAAAAAGTTTTAGCCTTCGTGAACATTCGCTCCAGACCCTCTCATAGTTTATCTACGCTGCACGTGACACAATGAAGGTTATGAAACGTTTTGTTTTTCTTTTTTCGTTATTACTTGTTTTAATGTTACTCGGTTTAAGTTTCGCTCAAGATTTAGCTCCTGAAGACGTCGTGGCGAATATGACGGAACGCTCGAGCACCATCACCGACGCTAGTTTTGTAGTAACAGGAAAGCTCATTGACACCGACACCCAAGAGATACCCCTCGAGGTTAACGTGTCCCTTATTACAGAGGGCAATATTGTAAGGGCAGATTTCTTACAACCCGATGCAATGGCGGATAACTTTATGCTGATTGATGGGGAGACCGTTTCTAACTACGTGTATTTGACCAACCAAGTTTCTGTGTTTAATCTGGGCGACCCTGAGGCCTTGGCAGGTCTTTTCCCTGAGCGGGAGGAACCGTTTAACTTTACCTTAGATGTTGCCCAGCTTTTTGCGGGTTGGGATGTCGCTGGGCAAGGCTACGAGAATAATGCCTATACCTTACGGTTTACAAACATAGCATCCGATGAGCCTTCTGTCGCTTATGTGGATGTCACCGTTGAAGACCAGACATGGCTCCCTCAAACGATGAAGTTTTATGGTTCCGATAATATCGTTTTTGCAGACATTGCCCTGGTAGATATAAAGCTTGACCAAGGTCTTAATCCTGAAGACGTGCGCTATCTTGACCCAAGCGCAGAAGTCATTGACGAAAGATAGGGTGCAGGGTTTGGGGTCTGGGGTAAAAACAAAACCCTGTACTCTAAACCTGTTATGCTGCACTACATGGGAACACTACCACCACTTATTGCTGGCAATTGGAAAATGAATAAACTCCCGAGTGAAGCAGAGGGATGGGGCAACACGTTCAAAGATGCACTGACGCACCTCAATGTAAACGCGGAAGTTTTGATTTGTGCGCCGTTTACGCACTTAGCAGGACTAAGAACAGTTTTCACGGATAGTCCTGTTGCGGTAGGTTCGCAAGATGTAAGCCAACATAGCGAAGGTGCCTATACAGGCGAAGTCTCGGCAGCAATGCTCAAAGATATTGGCGTGAGTTACGCCATCATCGGTCATTCCGAACGGCGCGACTATCATAGAGAAAGTGACGCACTTATTAATGCAAAAGTGAAAAAAACACTGGAAACAGGTCTTCGCCCGATTCTTTGTATTGGTGAAACACTGACACAGCGTGAATCAGGAAAAGCAGAGAGTGTCGTCCTCGGGCAACTGAACGCAGGTCTAAACGGTGTAACTTTCAAAAACGCAGACGATCTTGTGATTGCTTATGAACCCGTTTGGGCCATTGGCACGGGCAAAACCGCGACGGCGGAGGACGCGCAAGCGATGTCGTCAACGATTCGCACAGCACTCAAAAAACTTTATCCCAATCATGCAGACGGCATACGTATTCTCTACGGTGGAAGTATGAAGCCCTCGAATGCCAAAGAGCTTTTAGACAAACCTGATATCAACGGCGGTTTAATAGGCGGCGCAAGTTTGAAAGTTGAAGACTTAGTAGACATCGTAAAGGCAGTGAGTGTTTAGAAGAAGGAATTAGGTATTAGTCCTTAGGTTTTAGCTAATACCCACCCTGCACCCTATTATGCTCGAGACCCTAAGAGAACACATTGCTAAAGCAGACGCCCATGCACTGCTCGTGACGCAGCCGGCGAACGTGCGTTATTTGTCGAAGTTTACAACACCAGAAGATGCTTATGTTCTTGTGACCTTAGATAAAGTTTTGTTTATTACCGATGGACGTTACACGGTGCAAGCCGCGCAAGAAGTGACGCTCGAGACGCACATTACACAACCTGGCTCACCTGTGCAAACCCAAGTTGCAGAGCTTGCTAAACCCTATAAACTCGCGGTTGAAGCTGACGCAATAACGCTAGCGTTTGCCACACATCTCCAAGAAACGTTGAAGCGCGAGGTTATTCCAACAAGCAATCTTATTAAAAACATGCGCCTTATCAAGTCAGCACAGGAAATAGAATTCATACGCGAATCAGCGGCTCTTACGGACAAAGCCTTTAACTATATTTTGAATGTGTTAGACACTGGCATGACCGAGATTGAAGTCGCGCTCGAGTTAGAACGTTTCTTACGCAAGCAAGGTTCCGAGGGTGTTGCCTTTGACATTGCGGTGGCAAGCGGAGAACGCAGTGCGATGCCACACGGTGTCGCTTCGCAAAAAACGATTGGGATGGGTGAACTCGTGGCGCTCGATTTTGGTGCAGTTTTACACGGCTATCACAGCGATATGACCCGCACGGTGGGTATGGGTGAGGTACCTGATGACCAACAAGCTCTCTATGCGGCGGTACTCGAGACCCAAGAACTTGCTCTCTCTCAAATTGCGCCGAAGAAAAGTGGCAAAGCCATAGACCAACTTACGCGCGATCATTTTAAGAAACGCGGGCTCGAGCAGTATGTTGTCCACAGTTTGGGTCACGGTGTTGGTTTAGAAATTCACGAAGGCCCCACACTCAGTCAGCGACAAGAAGATTTTTTAGACGTAGGTATGGTCGTTACCGTTGAACCAGGACTTTATGTGCCTGGTAAAGCAGGCGTGAGAATTGAAGACTTAGTGGTCGTTACCGAAAATGGCTGCGAACGTCTGTCGCATTCACCGAAGACATATTTGTCAATAACCTAAAGGCAAAAGCTAGACGTAAGAGGTAAGACTATATCTTTACGTTTCACTTCTTACGTTTTACGCTTTTAGCTTCCTGCCTTCTTCCCAAAATTTTCTCATCAAAGAGCATGTTAGCTTTAACGCCGTAATTTCTTTAGGAGGAGTAACAATGCAAAAAATAATCTTAGTGGTAAGTCTTTTCATAGCCCTGCTTTTGGTTGGTTGCGATGGCGGACAAGTGCAAGAATTGCAAGGTCAAATTTCCGAATTACGAAATCAAGTGAATACGCTCACTGTCGAGCGCGATAATTTTAAGCAGCAAGTTGAAGAGTTAAGTGCGCAAGTTGAAGAGTTAAGTGCAGAACGTGACAGCCTCCAAGAGGGTGTCGGTGCAGTCGGGAATGCCCTTGAGGGTGCAGCAGGTGCTGCGGGTGCTGCGCTAAACCAAGCAGCAGGTGCAGCAGGGGATGCGCTCGAGGAAGCAGGCGAAACAGCGAACAATGCGTTTAATGCTGCGGGGGATGCTCTTAACAGTGCTACCGAAAATGCCACAGAAGCAACAGAGAACGCGCTCGATACTGCGGAAGGTGCTTTGAACGAAGCAGAAGAGACTGCCGAAGGTGCTATCAACGAAGCAGAAGAAGCGATTGAAAATGCCGCGAGTGGTGCTGGGTCCGCTTCTGAAGATGCAACCAATGAAGTAGAAAATGCCGCGAGTGGTGCAGCAGACACAACAGGGGAAGAGAGTGCTTCAGAGGCTACGCAAGATGCAACGACGCAAGACTCAGGTACAGAAGAAACTGAAAGTGAACCGAGCAGTAACTAAAGTCAAGTAGCGAAGGCAGAGGGCAAAGGCGAAGGCTAAAAACCTTACAGCCTTTGCCTTCGCTTTATACCTTAACTGCTTTATACTTTCCTTATGGCCATTGTTATTAAGTATGGTGGCAACGCCATGGCGGCTGGGGTAGTTCGCAAAGCGGTGGCAAAAGAAATACACGCTTTAGCAAGTGAAGGATTTCAACCTCTTGTCGTGCATGGTGGCGGCCCGTTCATCAAGGAAGCCTTAGACAAAACACAACTCGAGCATCACTTCGTGCGCGGCTTGCGTGTAACAACGGAGGAAAGTCTGCCCATCATCGAAGGGGTTTTGACCATGCTTAACAAAGAATTAAGTCAAGAAGTAGGTAACGCGCTTGGATTGACAGGACGCGATGCAAGTATTGTGAAAGCGAAAATTTTTGATGCTGCGCTCGGGCTCGTGGGTAAAGTAACGCAGGTGAATACTGTGTTACTTTCAATGCTACTTGGTGCGAATGTCACACCCGTCCTAGCTTGTATTGCCGAAAATGAAAGAGGTGACGGTGTTCTGAATGTCAATGCGGACGAGGTGGCGGGCGCAGTGGCGGGCGCTTTGCACATTCCTGTTGTTTTCTTGACTGATATTTCTGGTGTGTTAGATAATCCAAACGATAAAACAAGTTTGCTTCCTGAACTAAGCTCAGGTGATATCGAAGCCCGCATTAGAGATGGACGCATTTCGGGTGGCATGATTCCCAAAGTCGAGGCAGCTCTTGCTGCACTCGAGCAGGGTGCTGCTTACGCCGTCATCGCTGACGGACGCGACGCGAGTACCCTGCGTCAAGCGATTGCGGGCAAAGCGGGGACAAAGGTGCTGAGAAGCTGAATGAAGGCGGAATGCTAAAACCCTTTCTCGGCTTTAAGCCTTATGACTTCTACATCTTTCTAAGCCTTTGCCTAACCTTTCTTAGTTTTCTCTTAAGGCTGGGGTGATACGATACGTTTATGATGCGCTCCCTACGTTACTTATTGCTACACTACATAAGTGTGTTTGTAATACTGTTACTTACGCTTACGGCTTGTTTGCCGCAAACAGGTGGACAACAACTTCACGAACTCGAGATTTATAGCAATGCTCGAGACCTTCAAGGATTTTATCGTTATTTTTATGGTGAGCCTACAACCTTAAAGGTGGGCTCGGATACGCTCGAGCTAAGCGAAGGAAATCCTACAGGTGATTTATCTGTTCCCACAGCTTTGCTCGTAAACGAACAACCCTACTACAAACGCCCTCTTCGCAGTCCAGCGTTTTCGCCGACACGGGTTCTCAGAATCCCTCTAACAAGTGACGTGCAACTCGAGGTGGGTGAACAGGTGAGAGAGGTACTTTATTTTGATGGTGCTAAGTGGTTCACTCTTGTCAATGCAGCAGGGCGAGGCTTCAAATCTCGAGTGGTGCCTAAAGAGCGTTTACAAGGTTTACAAACCGTTGCAAATCTCACACGCGAAGAAGCCGAATCTATTCAAAAAGCCTTAATTCCCAGAGCTCCTGTTGCCGTTACGGTTATGGATAGCAAGTTACCACAGGGAAGTGCGAACGGCTTTACAGAATATTTACGCAGCACGTTTTATATTCAACAAACCGTGCCAACTGACGAATCTGCTTACCAATCCCCTAACGAAGAACTCATTTGGGATGTTTTGGCAGAGGGTGCACAAGCAACAGGTGTAGAACAGGCGCAATATGTCCTCATTACTAATGACGACCAACTGCTCGAGTTTTGGAACCAAGCACACGGCGCACAAATCAATGTGCCGTCTGTCCCCGACGTTGATTTTTTCCGCGAGACGATTGTTGCCGCTTTTATGGGTACGAAGCCCACGGGTGGTTACGGCCTGAATGTAGACAGAGTGACGCTCGAGGGCAGCGATGCCTATATTAATTTAACTGAACTACAACCTGCTGCCGATGCTATCACGACACAAGCCCTCACGAGCCCCTGGGTCATGCTTAAAATTTTGCGTGGCAATGTGAATGCGGCTTGGTTTAGAAATTCGCAGGATGGGTCACTGTTTGGTGTGGCGCAGCGGATAGAGTAGCTAAGACATAAAGCTGAAGGCAAAAATTATTTTGTAATGCAATGCACTTCTAAATAGTCAATAAGTTAACGGATATATTTACCATCGGCTCCGCGCTGGCTGAGCACATGCAAACTGACCTCATCATTCAAGCTCTGCGGTGTGTCGTCACTATTTTTGAATACATTGAGGTCTTTTACTACCGGGAACGGTTGCACAGCTCGCTGCTTTATCAAACCCCACACGGCTTTGAACTTAACCAAAGTATTCAAGCAAACGAGGTCTTGATACACACAGCAGCTTGAACTAAACTACCTTTGTCTAGGTTTCCGGCTCATCCGCAAGAATAGTGCAGCAAAAGTAAGAGAAACGCTGTCCTGAACGATATTCTCACACGGTTTTGGTAGAGCATGGGATGCAAAATTTTGTTGAGCTACCAGGCTGCCAAATTACCTCCGTGAGCAATC
>JBOFGY010000231.1:0-39953 GCA_051649365.1 Trueperaceae bacterium | reverse complement strand
GAGCACTTTTCACCTTATGGTACTGGCTCCACCACCTCGTTAAATTTGAAAGCGGAATCCCTAGGCGTTCACCGGTCTCTTTGACCGTGTATCCCTGGTCTTCGACCCGTCTGGCTGCATCTATCTTGACTTCGACACTTGCCATCTTCAACTTGCAACTTGACTTTTCATACTTCCACTTTTACTGTTCCCTCGTGGGTGGTGCTTTTATGGCTTAGCAACTCTAAACTCAAGTTCGTAAACGTCTTAAACTAAGACTCGAGCAAGAAGGCATCGAGATTCCCTATCAACATATGAAAGTTGTTTTTGAGCCAGGAGAACGTCAACTTTAATACTCGGCCAAATACTGCTCCAACTCCCACTGGTGAACCGTTACACGGTAGTTATCAAACTCTTGCTGCTTTGCTTCAATAAAATGATCAAAAATATGTTCGCCTAACGCCTGTTTGATAACGCGGCTGCGCTTCATGATTTGCAAGGCTTCACGCAAGGTGCCAGGTAATTCGCGCACTTTGTGTTTGCGCCGGTCACGCACCGACATCTGATAAATATTGCGCTGAATGGGTGGGGGAGGGGTCATGTTTTTTTGAATGCCCTCGAGCCCAGCCGCCAGCATAACTGTAAAAGCCAAATATGGATTGCACGACGGGTCAGGCATTCGTATTTCGCAGCGTGTGCTTTGTCCACGTTTGGCCGGGACGCGAATCATTGCGCTGCGGTTACTCGCCGACCAAGCAATATTTGTAGGTGCTTCATAACCTGGGGTTAAACGCTTAAAGGAATTCACGAGCGGATTCGTAATCGCTACCATTTCATCGGCATGTTCTAAAATACCAGCAATAAATTGTAAAGCATTTTTTGAAAGTTGCAAACTTCCTTTTTCCTCAGCGAAAGCATTCTTACCATTTCTAAATAGTGACAAATGCGTGTGCATTCCCGAACCATTGATACCGGCCACGGGTTTTGGCATAAACGTCGCGTGCAAACCGTGTTTAAGTGCAACGCGCTTCACGACCATCTTAAAGGTGATGATGTTATCAGCAGTGGTAAGTGCATCGCCATATTTGAAGTCAATCTCGTGTTGCCCTGGTGCCACTTCGTGGTGAGCCGCTTCTATTTCAAAGCCCATCTCGACAAGTGTGTTCACCATATCGCGCCTAGCTTCTTCACCCCTATCGATCGGAGCTAAATCAAAGTAACCCGCTGCGTCATTTGTGATGGTGGTAGGGCGGCCTTCGACGTCTCTCGAGAATAAAAAAAACTCAGGTTCGGGGCCAACATACAGATTTTCAAAGCCCATCTTTTGGAGACGCTCGAGCCCTTTTTTAAGCGCGTAACGTGGGTCACCCGCAAAGGGTTTCCCGTCTGGATGGGCAATATCGCAAATGAGCCTAGCAACCTTGCCACGTTCGCGTCCTTCGATGGCTTCAGGGAAAACGAGAAAGGTTTGGACGTCTGGGCGCAAGAGCATGTCAGACTCTTCAATGCGGGTAAAGCCTTCAATCGAAGAGCCGTCAAAGGTGATTTCGCCGTCGAGAGCTTTATCAAACTGTGAAGCAGGCACTTCAACATTTTTGGTATGACCCATAATGTCTGAAAATTGTAAACGCAGAAATTTAACGTCGTGGTCTTTGAGGTGTTGTTTAATGTCGGTTTGGTTATAAGGCATTTAAGGTCTCCTAGCAGGTCAGCATTCCGGCTTGTCAGCTGGTCAGGAGAACCTAAGGTGCTGAAATGCTGACCTGCTGACTAGCTCACTGTTCATTTACTTTAACACGCTTGTCAACTTTTTCTGCGCATGGGAACCATAAATCCCATTTTTCGTGCGCCGTGTTCAAGAAAAGGTGAAGAAATACGGCCAAAACCACATTGACACCTTTTTAGGGCGTGGTTATGATACTTCTTGCATCACCTTATAAACTGGGTTGGTTAGGAATGCTAACCCACGTGATAGCCATAGGAGGAAGAATGAAGAAGTTAGCTGGTTTCGTTATTGCGGCGGTGTTGTTTGGTGCAGCGTTTGCCCAAGACCCAATTGTCATTGGTGTGAACCTCGAGCTTTCGGGTCGTCAGACTTCACTTGGTACCCCAGAACTCGAGGGTGCAGAAGTTGCATTAGAGCAAATTGGTGAAGTGTTAGGTCGCCCCATCGAATTAAGCGTTTGCGATAACGCTTCAGAAGTTGAGCAGTCTGTGGCTTGCGCGAACCGTTTTGTAGACGAGGGTGTTGTTGCTGTGATTGGTTCAGGTTCCTCGAGTAAATCCATTCCTGCTGCTGAAGTCCTGGAAGAAGCAGGTATCATCATGGTATCCCCAAGCTCCACGAACAATGAAACGACACAAATTGGTGACTACATCTTCCGTGTTGCTTACAACGACGAGTTCCAAGGTAAAGTGCTTGCTGGTTATGCTACAAATGAACTTAAAGTGACAAAAGTTGCTATCTTCCGTCAACAAGATGACCCTTACAGTCTCGGTCTTGCTCAATCTTTTCAAGCACAATTTGAATCCCTGGGCGGTGAAGTGATTTCTATTGATTTTGTGGCAGGTACCGCAGATTTCACCGCACAAATTGGCGACCTAAGTGGTTTCGAGCCTGAAGCTATCTTCATGCCTATCTTCTGCGCTGAAGCTGGCTCACTTGCTCAGCAACTCCGTCAGCAAGGTTACGAGCAACCTTTCTTCGGTTCAGATGCGCTTGACGATCCACAGTGCATTGATGCGGGTGGTGATGCGTTTAATGGCATGGTGATTACTGCGTTTGCTGTTCCTGAACAACTCGAGGGTGAAGTAAAACAACGCGCCGACGATTTTGCAGCTCTGTTCAAAGTCTCGAAGCCAGAAGGGACGTTTAATGGCTTTACACTTGCAGGTGCTGATGCATTTAACGTGATTGTCGAAGCAATCAAGGTTGCAGGTACAGATGATCGTGTTGCAGTTAAAGATGCACTCATGGGACTCGAGAACTATCCTGGTGTAACAGGTTCTATTACCTTCAAAGATACTGATGGCACACCTGCAGACCGTGTAATGGGTTTCTTCCAATATGAAAACGCAACCTATCCGGGTACACCACTTACAGGTGTAAACTTTAACTTCGACGAAAACCAACAATAAGGAGATCATTTTTAATTCTGGAGGGCGACATTTGTCGCCCTCTTTTTTAATAGGGTGCGTAGCCTATAACTTGTCCTGTTAAATTGCCACGCACATAGAGCACCTAGTCAAAATCTTGTTTGGTTAATTACATTGTTAGCTTAAGGATGTGGTAGCAGGTATAGAGTTAGTTCCTTTTGAGCTCGTTAAAAGTGAATGATAAGAATTGTAAGGCTTTATACTCGTTCAAATGTTTTCTAAGTTGTATTTGAGAGCAGTATTTTTGTGCGCGTTGCTATGTTTTTGTTAAGGTTGCATGTTAAAGTCTGAACTACAAAGCCCAGACTCATTATATATTTCTACAACTTAGCGTAGGATAAGTGCGAACTTTTTAGAGTCTCGAGAGGTGATATTTTGGCAGCTTCAACATTGAAACCAAGGTTCAAACCCTTACCTTGGCTTATCTTTACCGCTTTTGTCGTCTTGTTGTTGTGGCGTATGTATTATGTGGTCAACGTGCTCGAGGCACGGAAACTTTCTGATTTTGTTTCGGCGTTTTTTAGCTCGGTGCAACTCGGTAGTCTTTATGCACTTATCGCCCTTGGCTATACGATGGTTTTCGGAATTATCCGCCTTATCAATTTTGCCCACGGTGAGATTTTTATGGTGGGTGCATTCGTTGCGTATTTCTTTTTTGCAAACACACCCTACACGTTGCCTTGGGCAATTTTTGCTTCTATATTAGCAAGTTTTGGACTTATGTATGTACTGAGTTTGTGGCGTGGCAAAATGACAGACCCGCTCGTTTTGGGTGCAGGTATTGTTGCACTCATTGCCTTTGTCTTAATACTGACCACAACTACAAAGGTATCGTGGATTTTGGCCCTCGTACTTAGTATGCTTATTACTGCTGTCGTGAGTATTTCTGCTGAGCGCATTGCGTATCGCCCTTTACGTCGCGCTCCACGTATTTCACTTCTGATTACAGCCATTGCAGTTTCTATTTTTTTACAAAACTTTGGTGTGCTTGCTTTTACACGTAATCAAACACCTTACCGTCCTCCAACAACCTGGACCCAACCCATCAAATTTCAAATAGGCGAGGGTACAGTGAACACAACAGGTATGGTGATTCTTGTTCCCGTTATAACGCTTATCCTTGTGACGGCACTGACACTTTTTGTTAACCGAACAAAATTAGGTAAAGCCATGCGTGCCTCTGCTCAAGACCCTGAAGTCGCTCAGATGATGGGTATTGACGTGAACCGCGTTATTTCTACGACGTTTGCACTTGGGGCCATGCTTGCGGCAGCTGGTGGTGTAATGTGGGGACTAACCTTCGGCAACTTGCTTATTCCTGCTTTGGTTGGTGTGTTACCAGGCATTAAAGCTTTTGCTGCGGCGGTGATTGGTGGTATCGGCAGTTTGCCAGGTGCAGTTATAGGTGGAGTCATTCTGGGTTTTATGGAAAACTTTTTCCCCTCACTTTTTCCGCGCACCGCAACCTTTCCAGGGATTACTGAATATAAAGACACCTTCGCGTTCTTACTCCTCATTCTCGTGCTACTTATTAAACCAAGTGGCATCGTAGGTGAAGATTTGTCGGAGAAGGTGTAATCATGACGTTTCGAGAAAAACATATTCGGCACATCGTGCAACCTAACCGCAACCGTAACATTTTACTAAGTCTTGCTGCCTTTGCGGTGCTTCTTATCCTTTTGTTTATTTTTGACAGAACGGCGACTTCAAAGTTAGAGCAAGCTCTAGCCCTTTTTGCCATTTGGAGTATTGCTACCGTTAGTCTCAATCTCATCAACGGTATTACAGGTATTCTCTCGCTTGGTCATCACGGCTTTATGCTTTTGGGTGGTTACACCACCTCACTACTTATTTTGGCACAAGAAGACCGCGACAGGATGGTACGTACTGGACGAAGCCTCATGAACGATTTTACACTTGGGCTTAGCGCAGAAAATCTTTTGCGTTCGGTTGGGTTAGGAAGTTTGGCAGTTCCCGAAATGTTGTGGCTCCACTATCTTATTGCTCTACTGATTGGTGGTTGTGTCGCAGCACTATTTGGTTTTATTGTTAGCTTGCCTGCGCTGCGCTTGCGTGGGGATTACCTAGCTATTGTCACCTTCGGGTTTGGTGAGGTCATTCGTCTTCTTATCTCAACGAGACTACTCTCCCCATTTACAAACGGCTCACAAGGTTTCTCGGGTATTCCTTCAGAGTTTGGTAAAGGGGTATGGTGGACATTTGGAATTTTAGCCATCACAGTTTTCATGATGAGCAAGCTCAAGTTTAGTTCTTATGGTCGCGCCCTTATGGCGATTCGTGAAGATGAAATTGCTGCACAGGCAATGGGTGTAAATTTGCCCTACCACAAAATGCTCGCATTTGTAGTGTCCGCTTTTTTCGCAGGCATCGCCGGAGGGCTTTATGTGTCTTGGCTTGCCTCGACAAACCTTGACGTATTTCCGTTTACCCTCACTTTCTTTTTCCTTGTTGCTATTTCAGTAGGTGGTACAGGTTCGATAACAGGTGTACTCATCGGCACTGCACTTGTTGTATTCGTGCGTCAATACGGAGATTTTATCGAAGAAACATATCTACTTTCAAACTGGACAATTGCTTTAGGTGTTTTGGTATTAATTGCAGCTTTAGGCACGTATATCTTCCGACGCTCGAGACGGCTGCGCCCGCAGATGCACGTGAGTATTTACGTGCTGATTGTGTTAAGTTTTCTCTGCATTTTAGCTGCTTTGGTTGCACCTTCTATGGGTTTACTCACAGGTACCTTTAGAGGCTTTGGTTTACGCTCGATTTTGTTAGCTGTTTTACTCGTCGTGATTATGATTTTTAGACCCGCAGGTGTTTTAGGGAGTAGTGAGTTTAGCTGGGCCTGGCTCTTCCGCGAACACCGTGACGAACCCACTGACGAAGAACGCAAACAAGACGCTTGGCTTTCTAACGCCGAGTTAAATCGTCCTGGCGGTGCCGCAGGTGCTGATAAGGTTGAGGGGTGAGTTATGGCGATGCTCGAGGTAGATAACATCAGTAAATCCTTTGGCGGTCTTAAAGCCATGAGCGGTGTAAGCCTGAACGTCAATCAAGGTGAAATCGTCTCTGTCATTGGCCCAAACGGTGCAGGCAAGACCACACTATTTAATCTTATTACTGGTGTGTACAAACCAGACACAGGTGATGTGCGTTTTGAAGGCCGCTCAATTGCTGGGCTTAATCCTAATAGAGTTGTTGATTTGGGCGTGGCACGAACCTTCCAAAACTTGCGCCTATTTATGAATCAAACAGTGCTCGAGAACGTTCTTGTCGCGCAGCACCACAAACTGCACTCGACTTGGTTAAGTGCTGTGTTTCGCACACCAGGCTACCGCCGCAAAGAACAGGAAATGCGCGAATATGCCCTAGAAAAACTTTCGTTCTTTGGCCCGCGCCTTATGAGCTTTCGTTTGTATCAACCTGTTTATGTTTTGTCTTATGCAAACCGCCGTAGAACAGAAATGGCCAGGGCCATGGCCACAGGTGCAAAGTTGCTTTTGCTCGATGAACCTAGTGCAGGGATGAATCCCAAAGAAACGAAAGAAATCACACAAATCATTCGCAAGATGCGTGATGAAGGTGGTTACACAATTTTGTTGGTCGAACACAAAATGAATTTGGTGGGTGAAATTAGTGACCGTGTGGTTGTGTTGGATTATGGTCAAAAACTTGCTGAAGGTTCTTACAAAGATGTCGTGAACAATCCGAAAGTTATTGAAGCTTACCTTGGTAAAAAAGCTGAAGGCGATGAGGATGACGGAATTAAACGTGCTGCAAAAAAAGATGGCAGGACAATTTGATGCTTACCTTCTTTTTACGTTACTTGTCATTGCGAGCCGCAGTAGGTGTTTGGGGCTCGAGGACAACGTATGCCGTATCTGCTCCGCGAAGCAATCTCGCTTCACTTTCTCAATGTAAAGAAGTTTTCAAACTATTTGTAAAAATCACTTCGCTACAAACTCGACGTAAAGAGATTGCCGCGTCGCTCGTTTTTTCCAAAATAGAACTTGTACGCAATGGGACTTTGTGTCTAAATAATAACGCTCCTCGCAATGACGAGTTAGCGATGATGGAGTTGATTGCATATGAACGCTAGCCCGACAGTGAATACAACAAATCAAGTTGCTCCCAATGACAATAGAGAAAAACTACTCGAGCTTAAACAAGTGACGACGCACTACGGCCCGATTCGTGTGCTCAATAATGTAGACATGACCATTTATCCTGGTGAAATGGTTTGTCTTCTTGGAGGGAACGCTTCGGGTAAATCTACAACGCTTAAAACAATTCTTGGTATCGTCGGCGTTTCCGAAGGTGAAATGTATTTTCGCGGTGAACGTGCGGATAAGCTCTCGATTGCTGAGCGTATTTCACGGGGTATGGCTGTGGTTCCAGAAAACCGTCGTGTGTTTCCCAAGATGACGGTGCTAGAAAACCTCGAGATGGGTGCCTATCTCCGCAATAACAAAAACGAAATCAAGGAAGACCTCGATTACATCGTCGAACTTTTCCCACGTCTTGGCGAGCGCATGGGCCAAAAGGCTGGCACTATGTCGGGTGGGGAGCAGCAAATGCTAGCAATGGGCCGCGCCCTCATGAGTCGCCCAAAACTGATTTTGATGGACGAGCCGAGCATGGGGCTTGCGCCACTTTTTGTCGAGAAAATCTTCGAGATTATTAAGCAAGTCAATCAGCGTGGCATTAGTGTGTTTGTCGTTGAGCAAAACGCCAATGTGGCCTTAGCGATTGCGGATAGAGGTTACGTTTTGCAAACAGGTGAAGTGGTGCTGTCTGGCCCTGCGAAAGACCTGCTCAACAACGAAGCGATGAAAAGAGCCTACTTAGGAGAAGTGTAAGTGAGCCGCGCGTAACTTGCCAAAGATATTTTTGACCTTGCCTATTTGTAAGGTCAATTTATTTTGCGCTCAGGTATTGAAACAATAAGCAATGCCAAGATGAAATTATTTTACGGATTTTGTAGCCCCATTTGCATTTCTCAAAATACCTCGCAAAGCACTATCTGCTTTGGGTCTCGCACCTAAATGCTCGGTTACCCAAGCAGAAATTCTGGTCGCAAATTTTGCTGCATGTACTGCGGTGCTACCGCTTAAAAATTTTGCCAAGAAAGCTCCCGCATACGAATCCCCTGCACCCGTTGCATCAATAAGGCGATTCGAGCCTGCAGGAATTTCTGTAATTCTACCTTTGTCTAAAATAAGTGAACCGTCCGCATCGAGTTTAAGAGCAATAAGAGCTTCAGGATAAAGTTCAGAAAGTTTTTGGGCAATGTCGTGAGGGTTTTTTTTACCGGTTAAAATTTTGCCTTCATCGTAGTTGGGCAAGAGTAAGTCAATACTCATGTCCTGGGTAATGTCTAGAAACGCTTTTACACCCATATCGCCGATGAGTTGAAACGAACCAGGGTCAAATGAAATTGTGCCGCCTGCTTCGTGAATGAGCGTGGCCGCGCGTTTGGCAGCAGCTCTTGGTGGATTTGCAAAAAAGGACCACGCACTGAGGTGTAAATGTTGTGCGTTTTGCAGACGTTTGACAGGCAACTCAGACGGAAGTAAATAATGGTCTGCACCTTTACCAGAAACCATCGAGCGTTCGCCCGTTTCGTCTATCCATACGGCGACAGAGCCCGTTAGGTGTGCATCGGTGTGAATAAAATAGGCCTCGAGCTTTTCACCCTTCAAATCGTCCTCGGCGAGTTGCCCAAATTTATCGCGGCCAATTTTGCCTACAAACACGGTCTCGAGCCCGCAGCGGTGCGCCCAGACTGCCACATTCGCAGCACTACCACCTGGGGCGAGCATCACTTCACCGAAGGTGTCACCGCCGGGCAAAAGTTTACTGTTGGTACGAATCAACACGTCCCAGGCGTAATCACCCAAAACGACAAGAGGAGTTTTGGCCATGGGGGAGAGTGTAACATTTTGAGGCTGATTCTAAAAAAGGATAAGGCAGCCTTGCTTTCTGGTTTAGATTTCGTTACCTTGAAGCTATGCCCATTTCTTCTTATCTCAAAAAACTCCGTGACCACATTGGTCATGACTTAATTCTCGTGCCTGGTGCAGATGCGATTGTTCGCAATGCTCGAGGGGATGTATTGCTCCAGCGTCGTAGCGATAATGGGCAATGGGGGTTGGTTGGTGGTGTCACTGACCCGGGTGAGTCACCCGCCCAAGCTGCCGTGCGTGAAGTGTACGAAGAAGCAGGACTCATCGTTCGCCCCAGACGATGTGTTGCTCTTATTAAGCTCGAGATGCACTATCCCAATGGTGACCGTTTGCAGCCCACGGTTGCTGTTTTTGACTGCGAGATTATTTCTGGTGAATTAAAGAATTTAGATGGGGAGTCTCTCGAGCTACGTTTTTTCGCACCAGAAGCACTGCCCGATTCACCGATGTTAAAGCCGTATCCAAAAGAGATTTTTGCAAAGGACTTTTCTGGATTTTATTTTGAGTGGAAGGAGGAGTGGCTAGAAAATCTTGGCATGAAGGATGGGAAATGAGGGATAAGAGAAAGCATTTTTACCCGCCCCTTATTCCACCTTTCTCCTCCCTCAAACTAGTTCTGATACTTTTGCTACCCGTTCATCGCGCGTAACAATCTCGAAGCCCAGTCGCTCACCTTCCTGTAGGTAGAACTCGAGGTCACTTGTTTTTGTTTGTGCGCCGAGAGATTTTCTATCAAAGGCTCTTGTGGCAGTCATAAGCATTGTTTCGGCCATACACGCTGGAATCATGCCATTGCCAAAATGCAAATCTAAATGGTTACGCATGTCACCGGGTGGCTTCACGACACCACCTGGAATCACATGCACGCCAGGTGTGTCACGGACGCTTTCATTTACATCAGCAGGGCGACCTAAGTCAAAGATCCAAGCACCAGGTTTAACGTGTTTTGGATAGAGAACGGGCATTGGATCGGAAGTGGCGGTGAAAATAAGGTCGGCTTCTGCACAAGCGGCCATCGTTGTACTAGTGTGAATCTGTGTTTGTGGATATTTAGCACGAAGGCTTTCGGCACTGCGCTCTAAACGCTCAGCATCCCGTCCAATTAAAATAACTTCGGCAACTTCAGGGGCGATGACCCTAGCAATCCCGAAAGCAACGACACCGTTTGCCCCAACAACAGCCGCGCAGCTCTGCCGCAAGTTGCCACCCTCGTTTGCAAACGATTTCAAGAGTCCAGGTACGGCTGCTTTTACTGTTGCGGCGGTATACGCCCCGCCATTCGTGATGGCTAGATTTGGCACGGCTTCTTGTACCTCGAGCCCTTTATTGCCTACTGTTGACCAAAACGCCCCAAGCCCAAACGCTTCGGCACCTCTGGCACGTGCTAACTTCGCGCCTTTTATGGCCATCTTTACCGCAGATTTTTCATCATTGCGAATTTGTTCGGGCAGCATCGGGCCGCCAATAAGTAACACGCGCAATTCACGCCCGTCTTTAAGACGGATGCCACTGATTTCATCTTGCACTCTGGGATTAAGGTGGGGCAACAACCTTACAAGCCATTTTTCCTTAAGCCAACCTTTTTTGACAAACTTTTCTAACCAACGTTGTGAACGCGGTTGCCACAAGTCCTCGAGGGTGATGGGATGAATCATAAACGCGGCTAACACGACATTTGGATTGCGTCCATGCACAGACGGGGGGTCACCGAGCATAGGTTCGGTTTTGTCAAGGATTCTAGCAAGGCTATTTCTATGTCGCCACGTAGCGACCAGCATGAGTACACCACTGCTTGCTGCGACGCTTTGATTTGCTGAAAGCGCAGCAGTAAAAAGTGCAATAAGTCCTGCAAGTGTTGCAAGTGATACATAACGTGTTGTGAGGAGAAAGCCCCCATACACCAAAAGTGGTAGGGCGATGAGCCACCAAGCTGTAGTCTCAAAAAGAAGCCACGCTGCAAAAATGCCGAGCAATGTGCCGTTACCACGTCCTCTGGGCAGTTCTAACTTTTGTCTTAAAAAAATTCGTCTAAAAGGAAGCGGGTAGAGATGTCCTAAATAAACCCCGAGGGCAGGATAGAGGAGGCCGCTACCCGACCAATAACACACACTTAGTACCAGAAACGCTTTAATGACATCAAGTAAGAAAGAAGCTATTGCCACCGGCGCACTGATAAAGTACAAGACGTTCTCTACCCCCAAATTATGAACACTAAAATCTCGCGCTTCTCGCCCCGTCAGGACACGGATATATAAACTACCTAGTGGCACAGAACCAACGAGAAAACCTGCGACAAGGGCGAGGAGGTCGGTCATGCCTGTAGTTTAGCGTGTGGTCATGTGAAAATAGGTGACGGGAAAGGCAGACGAGGAGACAGGGGATAAGAGACAAGGGAATTTCTTCCCTTGTCTCCTCGTCTTGCACGAGGTGAACCGCTCTCACGCCGACTTGTTACAATGCCCACCGTGGACCGCTTACCGCCTCAGAACCTAGAAGCCGAGCAAAGTGTGCTCGGCAGTATTTTGCTCGATAACGAAGTCTTTGCTGCCATCGAGGGAACGCTCGTGGCAGAGCAGTTTTATAAAGAAAGCCACCGCAAGATTTTTCGTATTTTTGAAAAGCTCGCCCGTCGTGGCGAACCCATTGACTTAGTAACAGTAACCGAAGAGTTGCGGCAGACAGGGGAGCTCGAGTCCATCGGCAGTGTGCCGTATCTCATTGGTTTAGCAGACAGCGTGCCGACTGCGGCCTACGCAGAAAACTACGCCAAGATTGTGTCGGAAAAAGCTGTGCTGCGTGACCTTATTGGGGCTAGCGGACAGATTATGCAAACCGCCTATGACCAAGCCATGCCCTTGGAGCAAATTTTAGACAAAGCCGAATCTTCTATTTTTGAATTAGCCACCAACAAGCGCACCCATAGCTTTCAAGGCATGGGTGGACTCATGACAGAGACCTTTGCACAAATCAATGAACTCTTTAATAATCCTGACCCAATTACAGGTTTGCGGATGGGGTTTAAGGAGCTTGACACGATGACAGCAGGTTTGCAGCCAAGTAGTTTGAATGTTTTGGCTGCTCGGCCTTCTATGGGAAAAACAGCCCTGGCTTTAACGATTGGTCAAAACGCCGCACTGCGCGATGGTAAAACCATTGGGGTGTTCTCACTAGAAATGTCTGCGGTGCAACTCGTGACTCGTATGTTGTGCAGTGAAGCACGTGTAGACATGAGCCGCGTGCGTAACGGGCAACTTTCCGAAAGAGATTTTCAGCGTCTAGCGGATACGGCGGGAAGAATGTCAGAAGCAAAAGTGTTTATTGATGATAATGCGGATATGAGTGTGATGGAGTTGCGCTCGAGGGCCCGTCGTCTCATGGCGGAGCACGGGCTCGGACTTGTTATTATTGATTACTTGCAACTGATGAGTGGCTCGAACAAGTCTGCGGGTGGGGGGGAAAACCGTCAGCAGGAAATTTCGGCAATCTCGAGGGGGCTCAAAGCGTTGGCAAGAGAGCTCGATGTACCCGTGCTCGTGTTGTCACAGCTCTCACGTGCGGTGGAGAGCCGTCCGAACAAACGTCCGATGCTTTCAGATTTACGGGAATGCGTGACAGGCGATACGCTTGTGGCTTTACGGGACGGAAGACGTATAGCTATTCAAGACTTAGTGGGGACAACACCTTGTGTTTATGCAATGACACCAGAGGGTAAATTAACCTGTGCGAAAAGTGACAAGGTGTGGCAGGTAGGTAAAAAAGAGGTGTTTGAGGTTACGCTCGAGAGTGGTCGCACCATTAAAGCTACAGCGAAGCACCAACTGTTTAGTGCCAGGGGCTGGCACCGCGTTTCAGATTTGCGCGTGGGAGATTTTCTGGGAGTCTCGAGGTTTATGCCAGAGCCTGCTGACCCTGTTGTGTGGTCAGACCATGAAGTGATTTTGCTAGGGCATCTTATTGGTGATGGAAGTTACTTGAACCACCAACCACTACGCTACACGACTATTTCAGAGGAAAACTCTAAAGCTGTAGAGGAATCAGCTCAAATGATGGGGTCAACAGTTAAACGCTACGCAGGTCGCGGGAATTGGCATCAACTTCTGATAGCTGGAAATGGAAACCGTTGGCATCCCAAAGGTGTTGGTAAATGGTTGAAGGATTTAGGAATTTACAATCAGCGTTCGCACGAAAAACGGATTCCTGAAGCTGCGTTTCGATTAGGAAATTCTCAAACCGCTTTGTTATTGCGGCATTTGTGGGCGACGGATGGGTGTATTCATGTACGAAAAGGTAAGGGTTCAAACGCACTCTATTACAGTACAACGAGTAAAATTTTAGCCAATGATGTTGCTGCGTTACTATTACGCTTCGGTATTGTTGCAAGATTAAGAATTGTTACTCAAGGTCAATACAAACCGAACTATCATGTTTCGATAACAGGTTTGGAACAACAGCAGATATTCTTGAACGTTATTGGTGCATTCGGTCCCAGAAAGCAACATGCTGATCAACTAGTGAAAACTCTAAAGAGCAAACAGGGCAATACCAATGTGGATGTAATTCCAAAAGCTATTTTTGATCGTATTCGAGAGCTCATGAAAGTTAAGGGCATTTCTACACGCGATATGGCAGTGCTACGTGGTACAGCTTATGGAGGTTCATCACATTTCAGATTTTCACCTTCAAGAAAAATGCTAAGAGAGTATGCTGAAATTCTCGAAGATAAAATCCTTCATCAATTAGCTACTAGTGATTTGTTTTGGGATAAAATAAAGTCAATTACGCTGGTAGGTGAAGAGAATGTTTACGATCTTACTGTACCTGGCCCCTCTTCGTGGCTTGCAGATAGTATTGTGAGTCATAATTCTGGAGCGATTGAGCAGGATGCAGATTTAGTTATGTTCATTTACCGCGACGAATATTACGACCAACAATCTGAGAAACAAGGCATCGCCGAAGTTATCATCGGTAAACAACGTAACGGCCCCGTAGGCACTGTGGAGTTACAATTCCACAACGCCCACGTGCGCTTCAACGACCTAGCAAAACCAACCTAAAAAAGGGAACATTTTCACGCATTCCTCATCCCTCTTCACTCATTCCTAAAAGGTTAATAACATCACACCCAAAATTTCCGAACGCGGTAGACTAGTACATGTTGCTAGGTAAATTTAGTGTGGGGTTCACGGTAAGGCATCCCAGAAGGTCGTGGTTATGAATAAGTTCCCTTTGCGCGGTCTCATTATTGGCGCAGTTATTTTGGGTTTAGTTATTTTTGTGGTTTCGACCATGCAGAACAGAAACCAAGGGGAAGTTCAGAGCATCAGTTACTTTTTGCAACAGGTCGAGCAGGGAAAAGTTCAAAAAATTGATATCCAAGGCAGCCGTCTATCCGTGACAGACCGCAGCAACGTGACCTATACCACCAGAACTGGCGAGGCACCTTCACTCCAACTTCAACAGGCTTGGGTAGCGAGGGGCATAGATGTGGAAAACGGTGTACCCGAACGTAATTGGGGCAGCACCCTTACGTTTGTATTGCCCATTCTCCTTCTGGTCGGTTTTCTGATTTACCTCATGCGCGGGGTGCGTACTGGGGGAGATGGTGCCATTTCCTTTGGTAAATCCAAAGCGCGTCTTATCACTGAAGAAAACACCAACACCTATTTCAAAGATGTCGCAGGGGTAGAGGAAGCCAAAGACGACCTGCGTGAAGTCGTCGAATTTCTTAAAAACCCTGGCAAATTCCACGCACTCGGTGCCAGGATTCCACACGGTGTATTGATGGTTGGGCCGCCAGGTTCAGGTAAAACACACTTGGCAAAAGCGGTTGCGGGTGAAGCCAAAGTTCCCTTCTTTAGTATTTCAGGTTCGGACTTTGTAGAAATGTTTGTCGGTGTGGGTGCAGCCCGAGTCCGTGACCTTTTTGAAACTGCAAAGAAAAATGCGCCTTGTATTATTTTCATAGACGAGATTGACGCAGTAGGCCGTCGCCGTGGCGTTAGTATTAATGGGGGCAACGACGAGCGCGAACAGACGCTTAACGCACTTCTTGTCGAGATGGACGGCTTTGAATCGAAGCACGACATTATTATTATCGCTGCAACGAACCGCCCGGATGTTCTTGACCCAGCCTTGTTGCGCCCAGGTCGCTTTGACCGCCAAGTAGTGGTAGATGCACCGGACATGAAAGGCCGTGAAGAAATCTTGCGGATTCACGCAAAGGGTAAACCGCTTGCTGCGTCTGTAGAGCTTAAAACGGTTGCCAAGCGCACGCCAGGTTTTGTCGGTGCTGATTTAGAAAACCTTCTTAACGAAGCTGCGCTCATTGCGGCTCGCACAGGTCGCAAAGAAATTAATCTCACGGATATGGACGAAGCCGCAGACCGCGTGACCATGGGCCCAGAACGCCGCAGCCGTGTGATTAGTGAAAAAGAAAAACGCCTTACGGCATATCACGAAGCGGGTCATGCGCTTGCGGCGTATTTACTCGAGCACGCCGACCCCGTCCACAAAATTACGATTGTACCAAGGGGCCGCGCTTTAGGGTATGTCATGAACCTCCCCGAAGAAGACCGTGTTTCGATTACACGCTTAGAACTCCTTGACCGCATTGGTGTAGCACTCGCTGGCCGCGCTACCGAAGAACTTATCTTTCAAGACGTAACGACAGGCGCACAAAATGACTTTCAGCAAGCCACCAATATTGCGCGTCGCATGGTTACACGTTGGGGTATGAGTGAAGCTGTGGGTAAAATTGCCCTCGCCTCGTCCAATGATTCTTATCTTGGTGATTACGACGCAGTGCGCGAATACAGCGAAGATACTGCTAAGCTCATAGACGCTGAAGTTAAAAAGATTCTGGACGCGGAATATCAGCGCATCATCGGACTTATTGATACCCACCGCGAACAACTCGAGCGCATTGTGAAGGTGCTGATTGAGCGCGAAACCATTCATCATGACGAATTTGAAGCCCTGATGCGCGGTGAAGAACTGCCCGAAGATGAACCACCCGCTCCGCCTGTCGCTCGCCCCACACAACCAGAAAAAGAAAAAGATCGTACCCCGCCTCGATTTCCTGGTGGCATGAAACCTACCCCAGGATAAGAATTAAGGGAGACGAGAGATAGGAGAAAGCAGAATCCAAAATCTCCTGTCTCCTTCCTCTTAGATTCTTTCTCCTGCTTTTATAGACTTTTGTCCTGTGCCGAGACCTGGTAGACTTGGGGGTACTGCATTGCTAGGCAGTGCAATGAAGGAGACTCGAGTGCGTTTGATTTTTATTGCCATTACAGCATTGTTTTTCTTAACGGCTTGCCAGCGTTACACCATCGGAGCAGAAAACGCTGCGCCTAGGGTTGTCTCAGCAGAAACCGAGTTGCGCACGGTGGGACATAGTTCTACCGAAAGTCATGGTTCTACCGAAAGTCATGGTTCTACCGAAAGTCATGGTTCTACCGAAAGTCATGGCGAAGAAGGTCACAGCGGAGAATCTTACCACAGTGCTGACGCTGAACACGGTGCCGATGTAGAACATGCTGAAGAACCCCCAGAAATCGCCAGTGCCAAACAAAATATTGAGAGTACCTTTGCTCACGTGCGAGGTAGTAAAGCTGCAAGAGAAGCCGCTGCTGTACAACTACAAACAGTTGAACAGAGCTTAGCTCCTTTGGCTGAAAGTGGTACGATTTCACACTGGGAATCACTGCAAGAGCACTTTCATACGACGATTGAGAAAGTCCGTGAAGGCACCAACGATGCACCGAACGCGCTTCACACTTTGCTCGAGCATGTAGACAAAGCGGCACATCATTGAAAAAATTAAGCAACCGCGTAACCGCTATATTGACGGCGTTCTGGACTTAAATTTTAGCAAAAGTAAAATTATGGTAGGCTTTTGTCCATGACCTTTGACTCGGTTGACCAGCGCATTCTTAGCATTCTCCGCACTGACGGGCGGGCCAGTCACGCTATGATTGCCAAAGAGGTCAATCTTTCAGCACCTGCCGTAGGTGAGAGAATTCGCAAGCTCGAGCAAGCCGGAGCCATCCTCGGCTATCAGGCCGTACTAAGTTCTGAGGCATTAGAACTGCCTATCTGCGCTTACGTATCCATCATCCCACAACCGCGCAACCCTGCGGCGAATCTTGTTGAAAATATCATGGCGATGCCCGAAATTGAAGAACTACACGCCGTTGCCGGCAACTACAGTTACATTGCCAAAGTGCGTGTAGGTAGTCCGCAAGAGCTAGACGGGTTTTTAGATAGACTCTTTATGTTAGAAGGTGTCGAGCGCACGCAGACAACGATGGTGCTGAAAACATACGCCGAGCGTCCGATTCACTTACCGTTTGAGAAAGAGTAGTTTTTAATTTCTTGTGGTTTGATTTCCCAAGCTTTAGACTCTTCTGTGAAGTGGGCATCCCAAGCGTTTGATTTTTTTGGATCAACTTTTTTTACCAAGTTTGGAAGTTGCTCAAGAAAGTCAAACAACTTATTACTATTATCTACATACCAATAAGGGCAACCTATATCAACATCCTTGAGTTTAAGACGAATAGATCCTGAGGCCGAGGGCTTTTTCTCAAAAAAGGGTCTTAGTTTTTGTTTTGACCAATTGTACAAGTCCTTGCTAAGATTTTTGGCAAACTCCTTTAGAAATTCTGTGACAACTAAACCAACAAGGATAGTTATAGCCCAACTTTCAGCACCACTGTGAGCTGGTTCAATACTTAGGCTAATAGTGACATTGTGTTTAGCCATAAAGTCGGGTTTGATATCGTCAATATCTGAGCCATTGTAGCCAGCAGCGTTTAGCCACAATTCTATTGAAGTTTCAACATGTTCCATAATGCACTTACGCTAATTCAAGTTATTGATTAGGTGCGTGAACTAATTCAAATTATTGGATTAAGTGCTTTGAATGGCCTCGAGAAACCACTGCGGCAACCGCTGCTGCTGCCGTTTTACAAAGGTTGCAAAATCTGCGTCCAGCACATAGGTAACAGCGTAATCATCACTGCTGCGAATACTGCGCCCATAAGCCTGCACGACGGTTAAAGAAGTTTTCCAATCATACCAAGCTGCGTCAATATCTTTTCTCCGCGCCACCTGCGGGTCACCAAGATATGGATAGGGAATTTTGCAAATCACTTGCCAGCGCGATAAATCATCGACTAAGTCAATGCCTTCAGTCATACTTGGGGTTAGTAGGACTGTAGGTTGCATACTTTGAATGTGTTGGTCTAAAGCAGCTTCGCGTCCATCGCTGCTGTAGTGTGTGGCGAGGCGGTGCTGATACTGCTTGGGCAGATGCTTGGCGATATAGCCTGCAATTTTGTAAGAGTGCGCGTGAATGACTCCCTTGTCATTCGGGTGCGCTTCCATGAGATTGACAATTTCAGCAAGCAGTTTGGGCATATCTTTTTCGATAGTGTGGCGTGTCATTTTAGCGACAGGCCGGGCGTGGATGGGGCGGTTTTCAGGTGGAAAATCAGAAGCAACTGCGATAACTTCGGCTCCTTCGGGGTGAATGCCTAAACTGCGTAAATAAGTTGGTGCATCTAAAATCGTGGCGGAGAGCATCAAAACTTTATCGGCAAAATCAAAAAGTAAACTCTGGGCAAAACTCGAGACCTTCACCGGCTTAAAGTTGAGCCATTGACCGTCTGTGTTGCGCCCACGCTCGACAACCCATTCCACAAAGTCTTCTTCGCGGCTCATCGAGAGCATCTCGAGTCGGCGAGTTTGATTGTCTAGGTATTGCTTGTTTTGCATTTGGGCAATTGCAGCGTCACTAGAGCTATTAAGTTTTTTGAGGATATCCTCGAGCTTGCTGCTTTGTGTCTTAAAGTGAGGAAGAAGTGCTTTGGCAAAATCAAAATATTCGATGTCCTCGAGTGTGGCAGGAATTTTTTCACTGATACCCACGGAAGCAAGTTTTTGGTCAGAAATGGTAATGCCAATAAAACTCATGAGGGCGGCTTCGGCGTTGTGGGCCTCGTCAAGAATTAAAAGCTCTCTCGGTTGAAAGCCACCCGAGTAATTGAGTTCGGCGAGATAATACGCATAGTTCATGGTGGCGGTGTGTGCGTTGACCGCATTTTCTTTCGCGGCAAAGTAGGGGCAATCATCGCATTGTGGAAAGCGTTTACCGGTGATGCAGGGTGCAGCCGCAGCGTGCGTGGGTGCTACTAAGCAAGCGTAGTTGCTGCGCCCTTTCATGAGGGCAAGGTCTGGAAAATCACGCACATACTGCTCTTGCAAGATTTTTTGGGCGGTCAAAATATAACTGCTTGCGGCTTCACGCGCAAAGTTTACGGCAATCGCAGATTTACCCGAGCCTGTGGGTGCTTCAATGACAACAAAGCGTTTGCCAGACTTGAACGCGGCTTTGGCTTGTTCAATGGCTTCTTTTTGACCTTTGCGGTAGCTTTTGAAGGGAAAAGCAGACACGTTAGTTAATGTAACATTCCCCAGTGCATGTCAATACTAAAATCTTTACCACAAAGTCTCAAAGACGAAGCAGCGAAAAACGCCTGTAATGCTCCTAATACTAAGTTTTGACGTGTACTTAGGTAACACTCTAACGAGTAGAAGTCAGGAAGAAATTGTTAATTTTCAATCTTTAATCTTTAATCTTCAACCTGATACACTGCCCCATGAGTATTTCCGATAAAGATATGCAGCATCTCAAAACCCTCTCGAGACTCGAGCTAAGCCCTGAGGAAACCGAAAGCCTCAAACTTGACCTAAACGCCATGCTTGGTTATTTTGACCAAATCAAACATTTAGATACCGAAGGTGTCGAAGAATTAGCGCGACCTATAGATGTTTACAATGTGTTCCGAGAAGACGTAGCCAAAGCGTCGCTCGAGCATGACGCAGCTATGAAACTTGCTAATGAAACTGAAGACGGTTTTTTCAAAGTACCACGCACGGTAGATACAGGTGAATAAAAGGTTATGACAAAGACTCGAGTGCTGTTACTGTGTGGTGGGCAATCTGGAGAACATGAAGTGTCCTTGTCATCGGCGCGGTCAGTCATTAAGGCCGCGGGTGACACGTTTGAGGTTACAGCTTTGGTCATTGACAAAACCGGAAAATTATTGCCCAAAGCCAATTCGCTACAAGCCTTAAGCAGTGGGCGTAGTGAGGAAACTCAAAAAGAACTTGCAGCAGTGCAATCTATGGAACTCGCACACTTAGATAACAAAGCTTTCGATATTGTTTTCCCGTTGCTTCACGGCCCAAATGGTGAAGACGGCAGCGTTCAGGGAATGCTTAAACTCATGGGCTTGCCGTTTGTAGGCTCGGATGTGCTGGGTAGTGCGGTTGGTATGGACAAGCTTATGATGAAAAGTGTATTCGCTGCCCACGGTTTGCCACAAATTAAATATGGAGCTGTAAGTCGCAGTGAGTGGCAAGAGTCACCCGAGCGTGTGTTGCAGAAACTAAGAAAATTGGGTCTGCCTGTGTTTGTTAAACCTGCAAATTTAGGTTCCTCGGTAGGGATTAGTAAGGCGAAAGATGTCAAAGGGTTGAGTGCTGCCCTCGATGAAGCAGCCCGACATGACAGGCGCATTATTGTTGAAGAAGCTGTGAATCAGCCGCGCGAATTAGAAGTGGCTGTGTTAGGCAACGATGACCCAGCAGCTAGCCCAGTGGGGGAGATTACTTACCGAAGCGAGTTTTATGATTACGCCGCGAAATACACTGAAGGGCGAGCTGACTTGGTGATTCCAGCGAATATTCCTGTCGGTATTGCTGAGCAGTGTCAGGTGTTGGCCCTCGAGGCGTTCAAAGCCGTAGATGCGGCGGGTTTAGCTAGGGTGGATTTTTTCTACGCTCAAGGCAAACTTTATCTCAACGAAATCAACACCATGCCAGGCTTTACCACGACGAGCATGTATCCAAAACTCTGGGAAGCTGCTGGGGTGAGTTATGGGGAACTCGTGGAGCGGTTAGTGGGGTTGGGATTAGAGCGCAAACAAGGCAGCGATAGGTAAGATACAAGAGGCAACCGTTCCACGTTTCACCTTTTACGTCTTACTGCCCCTTACCTTTTTCCTTACAGCAACTTGGTAGGCTAAAGCTTATGTTGCCTTACGGTCAAACCAAAAAAACGGGGCTTGCGCCAGGTAGTGTATTTTACACCGGTGACGTAACAGATAGACCCGTTACTATTAATGTTATTGAATACGACGAGAAAGAAGTCTCTATTGAAGATAACGTTTCTGTTCAAGAAGCCTTAGATGCCGTAGACCCAGATCACGTAGGCTGGATTAATGTGAATGGTCTCCACGATGTCGGCATCGTTGACCATGTCAGCGAATTTTTTTGTCTTCATCCACTAACACGTGAAGATATTGTGTCGGTAGGTCAACGTCCGAAGGTCGAGTTTTACGATGACTATGTGTATATTGTGTTGCGAATGCTCAATATCGATAAAGAGACGAGCAAAATTGTAGACGAACAAGTAAGCCTTATTTTAACAGGCAATAATGTCATTAGTTTTCAAGAGCGTGATGACGGAGATGTCTTTGACATTATCCGTGAACGAATCCGCCTTGGCAAAGGGCGCGTGCGGCGTATGAAAGCGGACTATCTCGTTTATGCACTTATGGATGTGATTGTAGATCATTATTTTGTGATGCTAGAACACTATGCTGAAGAAATTGAGAAGCTCGAGGAAGAGCTTGCCGAGCAACCCAACCGAAGTATTTTAGAGCGCATCAACCGCTTTAAGCGCGAAATGATTTTTCTTCGCAAAGCCGTATGGCCGCTTCGTGAGGTGTTGAGCCTTTGTCAGCGCGAAGCTGCTAGCCAATTTAGCGCGCCGGTTGTTACCTTCTTGCGTGATGTTTATGACCACTCTGTTCAAGTAATTGATACTATTGAGTCTTACCGTGATTTGTTGACAAGTATGCTCGACGTGTATTTATCGAGCATCAGTAACCGTACCAATGAAACCATGAAAGTCTTAACCATCATCGCCACAATTTTTATTCCCCTAACGTTCATTACAAGCATTTTTGGCATGAATTTCGAGTTTATGCCCGAGTTGCGTTGGCGGTGGGGTTATCCAATGGTGTGGCTTATTATGATTTTGGTTACGTCGGGGTTGTTAATTTATTTTAAGCGCAGAGACTGGATATGAAATAGATTAATGCACGGTTCCTGTAAGTGTGTCATCCTAAATAATACGGAGTTAACTATGTTTGGTCTGAAAACTATATCTAGTTTCAAAAACGCACGTGTGAAAACAATAGTGGTAGGGATTATGGTCTTAGCTATAAGCGTAGTTGCGCTAAGTGCCTGTTCAGAGAGTGTGCCTGAGATTGAAAACTCGAGTACCGACTACGAAATCAATCTGCAATTTTCTGGTTCAGGATTTAACAAATCTCGCCAACGTGTGTTTATCGAGGCTGCCCAGCAGTGGATGAGGGTGATTGAAAGTGACTTAGCAGATATTCCTGTTAAGGAAGGTAGACTACCTGCGGGAAAATCTGTGTGTGGTTTTGATACACCTTCATTCACAGGCACGATTGATGACTTGTTGATTTTCGCGGCTATTGAACCTATTGATGGGGTAGACAAAATTTTGGGTGAAGCTCGTGCAACGTATGCGAGGGATAATGATGCAGGTTTGTCAGTGGTTGGCTGTATGCGTTTTGATAGTGCAGATGTGGAAACTCTCGAGAAAGACGGCACCTTTCCTCAAGTGATTTTGCACGAGATGGGTCACGTGCTAGGGTTTGGCACAATATGGGAACGCTCACCAGGCGACACATTGCTCGATACGCCTTGTTTCGAGGTTGGAGGAGCAGAGGCAGGTTTTGCGGGAAGTAAGAGTGTTATAGAGTTTGGCATTTTGGGTGGTGTAGGTAATCCACCGGTTGAAAATGAATATGGCAAAGGAACCTACTGTAGTCACTGGGATGAAGGCTTTTTTGATAACGAACTCATGACAGGATTTTTGGGTGGCAAAACGAGTAGCACCGTTACACCGATGAGCGCACTTACTTTAGCTTCCTTAGAAGATATAGGTTACGAAGTAAATCAGGCAGAAGCAGAACCTTACACCTTGCCGAGTTGCTCACCTACTTGTGATTCGGGTCGCTCGAGGCTGTTAACAACACCTGAGGAAACTTGGGAAGTTATTTTGCAACCCAAAGGCACACTTGACGCACAAGGTAATGTGTCATTATTTAGTCCTCGAGAATAGCGATAAAGAAGCCAAAGTAAAAAGCAAAGGTAGAAGGCTCTTATGCTTTTAGCCTTTGCCTTCTGCCTTTGCTTTTTATCACATTGCTCACATTGTTTTGAAAATTCCGAGCTTTGAAAACTTCGAATTCAGCTTAAGGGTATTAGGCGACAATCACAGCGTTTTCTGTGCCTTGGTCATTGGGAACAGTGTAATCTGCGCTGTCATCATTCATAAAATCGCGCTGACCGTCGGTCTCGAGCAAATATCGAAATTGATAGTTTTGCCCAGGTGCAACTTCTTGTACGAGTTGCCATTTGCCACTTTTGAGTTTCTTAAAAGGAACAGGTCGCCACTGATTGAAATCAGCAATCAGTTGCACGCCTTCTGCATTGGTCTCGGTTTCAAAGGTGACTTTGGTGATATTGCGGCTTTTTACAAATTGCTTTTTAATCATGCTATGTCTCCGTTTTTAGTAAAACAGTTTTTAGTAAAAACTAGGGGCTAAAACGATAAACCTGTAGGCTTGTGAACGTATTTCATTGCTTACACGACTGCTTATACGGCTTTATGCGACACTCGAGCGTGCCGTCTCGAGCAGTGTAGTCAGTGTAGTCGAAACTTTTTAGCCCTGTCAAGGTTAGAACAAAATTTCCCCATCAGAGCTACGCATTTTGAGCACGGCTTCTGTATCGGAAGGTGGGAAACTATCACCCGCAAAGGTAAGGCTAAATTCGCCGCTGACAAGGTTGCTTTCGTCGTTCGAGCCGCCCGTCAAAATATCGTTAAAGAGCACCCTTGCATCCGCATCAAACACTTCTATATTGATGAGAGCCTCAGAGTAATTCGTGCTGTACTCGCAAAAAATGCTGTTATCATCTTGTACGTTACATTCATCTTTTGTAAAGGTCATGGTTAAATCACCTTCACGGGTGTAATCTTTTGTGAGTGTTGGGGTTTCGTCTGCGTCTACGAAGGTTAAGTTTAGTTTAGCCGCAGAAAACACGAAGGTTTCAGGGAATTGCTCGAGGCTCCCTGCTTTAGAACGCGCTTCCATAATGGTTTGAAGTCCTAAATTTTCTGTGAGCTTCAGCGGGGTAAAGCCCTCATAAAATTCTGGAATATCTACGTCCGTTTGAAGTTCACGAAAGGGCAAATCCGTAAACGAACCTGAAAACGTTGCTGCCGTCGTATCATTCTCACGCGAGAACTTTATGGTGAGGTCTTTTTCATCCAGACCGAAAATGTTTTTGATTTCTATAGTCGTTTCCCCGAGTGGTGTACAGGCATTGAGTAAAACAAGGAGCCAAGGAACAGCGAGGAAGGCTTTTTTCATAAGGGCTAGCTTACTATTCTTTTGCCGTACCTATAGTCAATTGTGAAGTAAACAACAGCTTCATAATTTCCAAAGATTTTTACGAGGTTGACTATTGTGATAAAGATTGATTAGGCAAATAAATGATAAGAAACCCCACATTAAATGTGGGGTTTTGCCTATGTTGGTGAACATAGGCTATCAAGAATCCGTCTGAATTAGAATATCAACACCACAGATTGGACTGTGGCACTATTGGCTGTTTCAGGGTAGCAATCCTCTAACCCTTTCGGGTAGTAATTTTCTACTATGCTAACAACAGATCGCAAAAATTCGATTCCGTGATTTGTGCATATGAAGGCCACATTGGGTTCTTCTATACAGAACTTTTTGTATAGGTCGAGTCCAACGCAAGAAGATTCTCCCTCATCAGCTCGAATCACCTCGTCAAAAGTTACTTTACCCAATCTTGCCTTATATTCTTTTCCAACCCAGAATGTCTTAATGATTTTAGGCACGTTTTCTACTCCTATTGTGAAAGGTTGCCAACACAACATTAGCAGTTTTAAGCCTTCTTGATAATCAAAAAGTTACCTCTCTTCAGAAGACTGGTTTTAGTGAACCTTGCCTTTGCTCTTATGTAAACTTAAAAATAAACTTGTGAAATTTTTATGCGCTGCTTTATCTTTCAGGTCATAGGCTTATATCTATGGTGG
This sequence comes from Trueperaceae bacterium, assembly GCA_051649365.1. Classification (GTDB taxonomy): domain Bacteria; phylum Deinococcota; class Deinococci; order Deinococcales; family Trueperaceae; genus CAVTAE01. Next base: position 14,594 of record JBOFGY010000231.1, on the reverse strand, counting down.
TACAAGATTCATGCTAGCGAAAGTGATTTCCGCAGCCGTCCTCGGGGTAGAAGCCTTCGAGGTGCAAGTCGAGGTGGATATTTCCGGTGGGCTGCCTGCGGTCATGGTGGTGGGTTTGCCTGATACCGCCGTGCAAGAATCGCGTGAGCGCGTGCGGGCAGCCGTTAAAAACGCGGGTTACACCTTTCCAGCCAGTCGTGTCATTATTAACCTGGCTCCTGCCGATGTTCGCAAAGAGGGCCCAGCCTTTGATTTACCGATTGCGCTCGCGCTGTTAGCAGCGCAGGGCGTAATTTCACAAAAGTCATTGCAAAATATCGTGATAAGTGGTGAGTTGGCACTTGATGGACAAATTCGCGCGGTGCGTGGTGCGATTACCGTCGGGCTCTATGCAGCACAAGCAAACATTCCTAGAGTTCTCGTGCCACCTGCTAACGCTGCGGAAGCCGCTGTTGTTGCAGGTGTTCAAGTCTTTGCCCCAAAAACGCTTACCGAAGCGATTGAATTTTTTAGAGGACATCTAAAGCTCGAGCCTGCCAACGCTAAACCCAGCGACGACCCCGAAAGATTTTTGGATTTTCGTGACGTAAAAGGCCAAGCCGCCGCGAAGCGTGCACTCGAGATTGCAGCGACAGGTTCGCACAACGTTTTGATGACTGGGCCACCCGGCTCGGGAAAAACTATGTTAGCGAGAAGGCTGCCGAGTATTTTGCCGCCGCTTACTCATGAGGAAGCCATCGAGGTCACGCGCATTCACTCGACGGCGGGTGCCTTAAAGAAAAGCGGACTTATTCAGATTGCGCCGTTTCGTTCACCGCATCACACGGTTTCGGATGCAGGGCTGATTGGGGGTGGCAATATTCCTAAGCCTGGTGAAGTGTCTTTGGCACATCGTGGCGTTCTGTTTTTGGATGAATTTCCTGAGTTCTCGAGAAAAGCCCTCGAAGTGATGCGGCAACCGCTCGAGGACGGTGTGGTCACGATTAGCCGTGCGAAAGCTGCCCTCACTTTTCCCGCAAGGTTCACGCTCGTTGCCTCACAGAATCCCTGTCCATGTGGTTATTTTGGGGACATTCAAAAAGAATGCACCTGTAGCCCCATGCAACGCCAGCGTTACAAAGAGCGCATCAGCGGCCCGCTTTTAGACCGTATTGATTTGAGGATCATTGTACCGAGATTGCCACCCGATGACCTCCTCAAAACGCCAACCACCGAAAGCAGTGAGAGTATTCGCTCGAGGGTGTGTGCGGCTAGAGAACTGGCTCTAAAACGCCAGGGTGTTCCCAATGCACACCTTATGGGTCAGGCTTTGCGAAAACATGTCGCGCTCACGCCAGCGGGTGAGGCGTTTACGCAACTCGTGGTCAAGCAACTTGCGCTCTCTGGGCGCGGATTTGACAGATTGCTCCGCGTAGCGAGAACAATCGCAGATTTGGAGCTGCTTACGAGTGATGGCTCAAACAGTGAGTCTGTTACGGACGCGCATTTAGCCGAAGCGGTAAGCTATCGGGAGGGTTCTTAAGAAAGAGTTGGGAAGTTGGGAGCTAGGATTTAGAAGATGTTTCCCTAACTCCCACATCTCCAGTTTCCTCATTTTGCTGGGGACAAATGACCTCAGTCTACAAACGTGCAGGGTGTGATAAATTATTATGTTGTAAACATGTCTTTTTGGGTTCGTCTGAGTTGGTTTGTCTGGGTTGTTTGTCAAGGAGGAAAGTTGTGCCTGAGCTAGGTACGAAATTTATTCGCAAATGGGGTGAATCCTTCTGGGTTTTACTCTTCGTTATAGTAATAATAGTGGCACTAGTTCTCCCCTTGACCTTCGCACAAGATACGGGGGGGGCGGGCGGGGCTGCTCCAAGTAATGCCTTAGGTCTCGAGGTGGACCCAGGTCAATCGGCTCTCGAGCCTGTTGCACCCATTGCTAAAGCTCAAATTGGTTTGTTCTACTACACGCTCTGGCTCAGTCTTCTTGTGATTATTGGTGTCGGTGGATTCATTGCCTACGCGATGGTTCGCTTTCGCAAAAAAACGGGTGATGATACGATTCCCGAGCAAAGCCACGGTAATCCAGCCATTGAAATTTCACTTATCGCTGTTGCCGTCATGCTTACAGTACTTGTGGCGATTCCTGCAATGCGCGTTCACTTTTCAACCAGCACACGTGTCGAGCCCACTGATGATGATCTTATTGTTAACGTAACTGGTTACCAATGGTGGTGGAAGTTCGAGTACCCACAACTTGGCATTGTCACCGCGAATGAACTTCATGTCCCCCAAAACACGCGCGTTATTGTCAACTTAAAATCTGCTGATGTACTGCACAGCTTTTGGATGCCTCGCCTCGTCGGCAAAATGGATTTAATTCCAAATCAAGATAACAGCTTTTGGTTTACCACTGAGGGCGCACCTGCACGGGTTTATCGTGGTCAATGCGCTGAGCTTTGCTTAGGCGCACATGCCTATATGCGCTTTCGCGTCATCGTCAACGAGCAAGCGAATTTCGACAAATGGGTTGCAGACTTTCAAGCGGCTGAACAAGTAGATGCCAATACAGGGCTCATCTTGCAACCGCAACTTGTTCAAGCTGACCCTGAGATCGAGCAAGGTAAGGCTCTTTTCAAAACGAAGGGTTGTGCCGCTTGCCACGCTATTGGTGGTTACGCGGTTGGTCAAACGGATAAACCCAACCTTACGAATTACGGGCTTCGTACTTCGGTTGCGGCGAGCGTTCTCTATATGAGCGAAGACAACCTCACACGTTGGATTGCTCACCCTGACGAAGTGAAGCCAGGTAACTATATGCCTAATCTTTGGTCGGAAACAGACCCTGCGATTGAAACAGAGCCTAGACTGATTGCGAAATACCTGATGAGTCTCGGGCTCGAGAACGCTAGTGTCAGTAGTACCAATACCGATGAGCCTATCTTGGATATTCAACCCATAGCTTCGCAGTCACAATCTGTAGTTTCGCTAGGAGGTAGCCATGGCAATTAGTCGTCAACCCGCCCGTCCTGCCGCCGGGGTGGGGCTGCTTCGTCGTCCCAATGCGACGACAGGTTTGGTCAGTTGGCTCACGACCATTGACCACAAAAAACTTGGCATTCTTTACCTTGTCTCGAGCTTTGTTTTCTTGGGTGCAGGTACCTTCGAGTCTTTTCTCATTCGCTTGCAACTCATGTTCCCCGAGCAAAAACTTCTCAACCCAGACCTTTACAACCAAATGTTCACCATGCACGGTGTAACGATGGTGTTCCTCGCCATCATGCCGATGGGGATTGGTTTTGCTAACTATTTAGTCCCCCTTATGATTGGCGCACGTGACTTGGCCTTCCCGAGGCTTAACGCGCTAGGGTACTGGATTTACCTCTTCGGCGCGATTTTCCTTTATACGAGTTGGTTCTTAGGCGGCGCACCTGATGTGGGTTGGTTCGCCTATTCACCCTTGACTTCACTTAGCAATAACCCAGGTCACGGCACCGACTTTTATATGATCGGTCTTTTTATTGGCGGTATCGGTACGCTGCTCACTGCTATGAACCTGATTGTCACCATTGTCAATATGCGTGCTCCCGGTATGACGCTCATGCGGATGCCCATTTTTGTGTGGATGATTCTTGTGACGATGTTTCTTGTTGTTTTTGCGTTTCCACCCCTCACTATTGCGCTCTTTCAAGTTATTATGGACCGGCAGTTCGGCACGCTCTTTTATGTGCCAGAAGCAGGCGGTTTACCGATTTTGTGGCAACACTTGTTCTGGGTCTTCGGTCACCCCGAGGTATACATTATTATTCTTCCCGCCTTCGGTGCGATTTCTGAAATCATTCCTACCTTCTCGAGGAAGCCACTTGCAGGTTACCCCGTGATGGTGCTCTCAGGTATCTTCATCGGTTTCATGGGTTTTGCCGTATGGAGTCACCACATGTTTTCGACAGGTCTCGGCACAGTTGCGAACGCGGCGTTCTCACTCACCACAATTGTGATTGGGATTCCGACAGGTGCCAAAGTTTTTAACTGGGTGCTGACAATGTGGGGTGGACAGCTTCGTTTTACCACGCCAATGAAGTTTGCGATTGCTTTCCTCGTAACCTTTACGATGGGTGGGGTTACAGGTATCATGCTCGCGTTGCCACCTTTTACCCTACAAGCTACCGATAGTTACTTTGTCGTCGCGCACTTCCACTATGTGATGGGTGGGGGCGCACTGCTCGCGTTCTTTGGTGCTGTGTATTACTGGTTCCCGAAGATGACAGGAAAAATGCTCTCAGAGCGTGTGGGTAATCTCGTGTTCTGGCTCGTGGCGGGTGGTCTCCACGTTATCTTTATGCCGCAGCACTTTGCTGGTCTTATGGGTATGCCTCGCCGTACACAGTATTTTGCAGCAGGTCAGGGTTTAGAAATTTGGAACCTTATCTCTACTATAGGTGTCTTTATCGCAATTGCAGGTGCTATTTTGTTCCTCGTGGACTTTGTGCGTTCGTTGCAGAGTGGCAAGCCTGCGGGGAATGACCCTTGGGATGCCCGGACGCTCGAGTGGGCCACACCTTCACCTGTCCCCGCTCACAACTTTGACGTACAACCTATCGTAATAGACCGCGATGATTTCTGGCTGCAAAAGCACCCCGAATTTGCTCACAATAATGAAGCCCGTAAAGATGGTAGCAAATACGACGAGCATGGTATTCATTTGCCTGGTCAGTCATGGTATCCCTTCGTGATGTCGTTGGGGTTACTCGTAGGTGGTTACGCACTACTTTATGGTAACTGGTTCCTCGGTATTCTCCACTTTCTCCTCATCATGATTTCAACTTACGGTTGGGCTTTTGAAGGCGTTGGTGGTAAGCACGTTTACCCACTGGGTAAAAAGTCAGGCAGTAAGGGGCAGCACGCATGAGTGACACAGCAGTTTCAACACACGGTTACCGTAGTACCAAACTTCCAGATGTCAAACTCATGATGTGGGTGTTCTTGGCTTCTGACTGCATGTTCTTTGGGACACTTATTGGTACCTATCTTGTTTATAAGGGTCGCAGTCTCGTCGGTCCTTACCCGCAAGATGTTTTCGATATCCCCCTTACTACGGTTAGCTCGTTTGTCCTTCTGATGAGCTCGTTTCTCATGGTTCTCGCACTGCATTATTTGCGCCGTGATGAAATCAATAAATTTCGTTGGTCAACGCTCGGTGTGGCCTTTTTCGGTTGTATCTTTTTGGGATTTCAGGTTTACGAGTTTAGTCACTTTGTGCACTTAGGCTTAACGCTCCAGCAAAATCTTTTTGGTACGACTTTCTTCGTGCTTACAGGCACCCACGGTGTCCACGTTACCATTGGAGTTATTTGGCTTTTGTCTATTTTGGTTGCGTCTTATGTGCGTCCAATGACAAGCAAAGATGAAGTTTATCTCGATGTAGCTGCGTTATATTGGCACTTCGTAGATATTGTTTGGATTGTTATTTTTACAGTTGTTTACCTCATCGAGTTTGTAAGGTAAAGCGGGGTTTTTAAATGGTAAAGGATCATCACAGCGATAATCACCACAAAGGTGGTATTGGTTTTTATGTGTTTGTCGGTCTTGTTTTGGCAGTCATCACGTACATTGAGTTCGCTATCGTCGAATACGAGATTGCTTGGCTTAATCGCACTTGGATTTTTATTTTGTTAGCCGTTTTGTCGCTAGTCAAGTTTTTTATGGTCATCTGGTTCTTTATGCACCTCAAAGATGACAACAAAACCTATACAGGCTTTTTTAGCAGTGGCATGGTGATTGCCATGGGAACGTTTATTGCGCTTGCGGCTCTCTTTACCGTACGCAGTGCCGTGAACGTTCGTGAAGGGCATGCGGAAGAGGTGGTAGCACACGGCGAAGCGAGTCATGGTGAAGAACACAGCGTAGAAATTCCTGAGCGTGCCTTTGCCGATACGTTGCGCGTGCCACAGCCTAAGAGCCAAGTTGCAAATGTGGAGGTGCCAAAAGCTGAAGCGAATACCTTTAGCTTCACAGGTTTTGGCGGAGCTGTACCGAGTAATGATGCTGTAAATGATGCTGTACCAACGGATGAAACCTCTGAGCCTGAGTCGATTACAGAGACTGAAGAAGCTGCGGCAGAAACTACAGTGTCGGCTGAGGCAGAAACTGCGAGTAGAGCTGAGCCTGACTCGAGCAATGAATCTGAGTTAAACGAAACTACAGCTGAAACAACCACAGAAGCTACAACGACAGACACAGAAACAACATCTAGTGAAGCAACACCAACGGATGTTGCAACGACAGGCGCAGTTGCTGCGTCTAACCTGAGCGCACAAGCGGGCGGTGATTGGGATAGAGCTTTAGGTGAACAAGTTTACTCGAACTGCATTGCGTGCCATCAAGAAGACGGCCAAGGTGTTCCCAATGCCTTCCCACCCCAAGCGGGTCACGCAGCTGATATTTACAATGTTGAGGGTGGTCGGGCGTACATGATTGACACGGTGTTGTGGGGTTTGCAAGGCGAAATTAAAGTAGACGGCAAAACCTACAACGGCATCATGACTCCTTGGAGTTCATTTCTTAAAGACGAACAAATTGCCGCTGTGGTGAATTATGTGCTTACAAGCTGGGGCAATGATGCGCTGCTCGAGGATTTCACACCTATCACTCCTGAAGAAGTCGCGGCAGAGCGTGCCACAACCATGACGGCGCAAGAAGTGTATGAATCGAGAGCCGCCTTAGGTTTGCCAGAATAAGTGAGCCTTGAACACGTTTATGATAAAGCGAGCCTCGAGATTTCTCGAGGCTCTTTTTTGTAAGCTAAATCTGCAACTTTTTACAATTCCAAAAATCGTCGAAACAAGATGTATCCTGAATTTGAGGCTTTTGCTTTTGGTAAACTCGGATGCTGTTCATCATCAAGAGTTAATATAATTCTACCAAGCCTATTTTGGATGCACCCATTTTGTATCAGAAAAAAATCGAGGTTGTTTTGCGTTCATATTAATGTGGCGCGAAGTTAACTTCGCGCCAGGTCTGACTTGCTGAAATGCTAACTTGCTATTATTTTCTTCCGCCAAATCGAACAATTAATACACCAAATAAAAAAGGCAGCACGCCACCCAAAATTGTTGTGAGTTGCAAAGCAGAAGAGCCTGTCGCATATAAGGTTCCAAACACACCCAATAAACCTAGAAGCCCAGGCACGACGCTCGCCACGAAAAGATTGCCTCCATTTGTAGGTTGGCTAAGACTGTCCATCTTGCTAGATGGAACGTTCTCACGCTCAGTGCTCTGAACAGGTGTGTAAGCATTTTCCTGAGCGACTTCTTCATGACTTTCCTCACCAAGTAAATCTTCATCCAACAATTCTTCTTGGGGTGGTTCGGGTGGTTTGTAATTTTCAGACACGGGTGGGAAAAACCCCGCTGGAATTTGACCAAATTTGCGTGGTGAAGAGTTATCGCGCTCAGCTGTACCAGAGCTCAATGATGGGGTTTGAGAAAAAGGGGGTTCAGGTTGCGGCTGTGGAACTCTTTCATAGGGAGCTCGAGAGAACGTTTCTGCTAGCACCCCTTGACCAGGTATAGCTCCTTGAGAATTTACGAGAGAAATTTGCTCGAGCTCGGGTACTACACTTGCTTCGGTTGGGTAACTCTCTAACTCTATATCTTGGATAGGGTGGTGGGCTGTATGGGGTAAAACAGGGTAGGAAGCAGGTGTAGAAGGTAAAGGTGATGTTGGTATGGAGGTAGAGGTGATGTTGGCAGATGACCTCGGAACATTCGCATTTGGTGCGGTTCCAGTTTCTGGACGAATGGTGACTTGAAGCCCCGCTTTGGAAAAAAGCCTAGCGACTTTTTCTGCCTCCTCTTGACTTACCGGTTTCGTGACAGGATTGCGCTTTAGCAGGGTCATTGTTTTCGTAGCATCAAGCTTTAGGACAGTTGCAAGTCTCGAGCTAGCAGTCTCGAGGCTACCAATGGATTCTGGAATGACTTCGACAAAATACTTCATTGGCTATAGCCTAACGCTGTTCTATGAGTTTGTTTTATTAAAGACTGTTTTAGTGAAGACTGTTTTATCAAAGATTTTATTAAAGACAAAGTGCTGTTTATCATGTTTCCCCCGTATTTCATCCTCTCGACCTACTTGCAAACATCAGCAAGCTTAAAGAGGGTAGAGCCTGCTAAGTTTAAGTTTTAAGATTATACTGCCTGCATAAATCCTCTGCGCCACGTCGGAAGCGTTTACGCCAGCGTTCGTGCAGCATTTGCTGCTCGATGGCCTGAAGCAAATCGGGTAAAGTGCGTTTAGGTAAGGCTTGTGCAGAAGCCCCGAGGTCATAGAGAAGATCGTCCACCACAATATCGCCAACAGGCCCAATAATATTGGTGACAAGTAGTTTGAGACTACCCATAAAGGTGGTATTGATGGTGAGGGCTCTATTATGAGTGAGACCTTGTTGGTGGAGTTCAAACGCGGCGGCGACCACATCTTTTAAGTCAAACTTCGTATCTCTGGCAATCTCGCCGAGGGTGCGTAAACCATCCAAATGGGGTAACAACTGCACGGCGCGAAGCGTCATTGAGACGACTTGATCTTTCTGTAAATTTCTTGCTGTCAAAATACTATCTTCGTAAAAAGAATTGTGACCGTGCTTCTTGCTAACATCAAAATGTAAGATGGCCTCGAGCAATAATCGTTCAATCGAAGAACGCATGGTTTTAACTGACCTTAGCCCTGAGCGGAAGGTATAGCTACCCTCGTTCCAACCTAGCAGGATGGCCATGGCCCGCACGTCGCGGTGGCTGCCGAGACTCACTTGCACGACTTCACCGTTTTCAACATACAGTTGACCTTGCTCGCCTTGGGGTTGGCGCAAGGCAAGGCAACCGGTGTCTTGATTCATCGCAAGATATTGCATCACATTGACCAGCACGCCTTCACCCAGGAAACCCTGAAGTTGTAACTCCCGTGCGGGTGTGGCTTTTGTCCAGGCTCCTAGCTCAGGGGGACGTGCCTCTTTCAGTAAGCGTTTTTTGGCCGATGCTGCCGTTTGCTCTGGAGTTTCAACTGGCCGTGTTTCCACAGGTCGGCGCAGCTGCTGCCAGCGTGCTTGGAGATGTTGGAGTTGCCGTTCACGCAAGACGTTATCCATAGATGAGAACTAGTGTAGCAGGGAAAGGGGTAAGGCGAAAGTGCAAAAGTGCAAACAGGCAGGTTCGGGGGCGAGGTACGGGGTTTAGGGGTTGGGGTTAACTTTGTGCCTTCTGCTTTCTGTTTTGTGCCTTCCGCCTCTGTTATCCTAGCCGCATGTATACGATTTGTCTTATTCCAGGTGATGGTATTGGCCAAGAGGTCGTGCCGCAGGCTGTGCGGGTGCTAGAGGCGACAGGGCTCGGACTCGAGTTTATTGGGGCAGAAGCAGGCTGGGACACCTTTCAAAAATTTGGCAAGAGTGTTCCAAATGACACAATAGAGAAAGTCAAGTCAAGTCATGCAACTTTAGCAGGAGCGTTTACGAGCCCAAGCAAAAAAGTGGAAGGGTTTTATGGGGCGATTCGCTATATGCGCCGCCAACTTGACCTCTTTGCGAATTTGCGTCCAGCCAAAACACGCCCAGTGGCAGGCAGTTTTCAAAATGTAGACATGCTCATGGTGCGTGAAAACACCGAAGGACTTTACGTTGAGAAAGAACGCCGCTACGGAGACGTAGCGATTGCGGACGCAGTGATTAGCGGTCGTGCTAGTGAGCGCATTGCGAAAGTAGCTCTCGAGCAAGCCCGTAAACGTCGCAAAAGCCTGGCTATTATTCACAAAGCGAACGTGCTGCCTGTAACCAGTGGACTCTTTCTCGAGACCGCGCTTAATGCCACCAAGTTTTATCCTGATGTGCAAAGCTACGACATCATTGTAGATGCGGCAGCGATGAAACTCGTGCGTACACCCGAAGGGTTTGATGTTCTCGTGACGACCAATCTCTTTGGTGATATTCTCTCTGACCTTATGGCAGGGCTCGTAGGTGGGCTTGGTATTGCACCAAGTGGCAACGTGGGTGAACAGTACGCGATTTTTGAGCCCGTTCACGGCTCTGCGCCTGATATTGCTGGCAAAGGCATTGCCAACCCTACAGCCACAATCCTAACAGCAGCGATGATGCTCGAGCATCTTGGCGAAAGGAGTACCGCCGCACGCATAGATGCTGCGGTCAACAAAGTTTTAGCCGAGGGCCCGCACACACCCGACTTAGGTGGCAAAGCCACGACGCGCGAACTCGCAGACGCGGTGATTAAAGCATTGGAGTAAGGCAGAGATAAGTCATCCTGAAATGTAGCGTATGCTTTAGCAAAACTCTATATTTTTATAGTGACTTGTCACTGCGTGTAGGAAGTACGGATAGGAACGTTTTTAAATGCACTGCCTTGCAATAAAGTGCAAAACTCGCCTCGTATTGAATGAATGAAGAAGCAATCTCCTATCACTGCATTTGTAGCGAAGTCCGTGAGAGGAGATTGCTTCGGGCTGCGCGAAGGATAAACGAAATCTATACTTAGAACACTTTCAACTAAGCCTCGCAATGACTATGAAATGCAGTAGGGCTACAAAGGGTGGTGTAGAATAGCGTACTTTTATACGAAAAATTTGGTAGGGCTATGTTTTATGAACCATGCCTGCTTTAGCTTTGTGCACGCGAGAAAATTTAGAACTCAATTAATTTGCGTTCAACGGTACCTTCATCCTTTACTTGTCATTGCTTCGCGTTATCCTTGGTATAACTATTAGAGCTATTGACGACGATGGAAAGAATGACTTTGAGAATTTTACAGTGCTACGCCCGTGAACGATGCAACGGCGTGGTTGGGAAGTGAGACCGACGTGTACGCATTACGCCAAGCCCTGCGGGCAATTCGCAGTAATTGGATTGCCAGTGTTGCTACGATGACGACGATGACGGTATGCCTGACGATTTTAGCGGGTTTTAGCCTCATTCAACTAAACTTAAATAAACTCCTAGAGGATTTACAGAATGAACTCGAGGTTACTGCCTTTATCGACCCTGCTGCTGATGAAGAACTCCTTCAAACGACTGTTCGCAGTTGGGCAGAAGTTGTAAGTCAAGAATTTGTCTCGAGGGAGCAAGGTTTTGAAAGTCTGCTTCAGGATATTCCAGGTTTGCAGAACTCCGCGCAGTTAGTAGGAAACCCCTTACCAGACCGCATTGACTTAACCCTCGATGACCCAACCCAAGCAGCGAGTGTTGCCGAACGGCTGCGGGCTTTACCAGGTGTACAAACTGTACAAGATAGCAGCGAATCCATTCAACAATTTTTAGCCATCAACGATTCGGTGCGGGTAATTGGTCTTATCCTCATTGTGGTGTTGCTCGTGAGCGCACTCTTTGCTATTGTGAATTCGATTCGGGCAGCGATTACCGCACGTAAGAACGAAATTGACGTGATGCGCTTAGTTGGTGCAACGCGGGGGTTTATTCGCTCCCCTTTTTTAATCGAAGGATTTTTACTTGGATTCTTTAGTGCCTTCGTGACGCTGATACTGGTTGTGCCAGGTTACAACTACATCACGTTGCGTTTACAAGAAGCAATAGGTTTTATTCCCTTCGAGCGTGACCTGATGGTGCTGTCTCGGGTCGCTTTACTTTTATTTACGCTAGCCTTGCTTGTTGGTTTGGTCGGTAGTGCAATTTCGGTAGCTCAGCATTTGCGCGAAGAGAGGTAAGTATGGAGAAAAGCAGAATGGAGAATGGAGAATGGAGAATGGAGAAGCGTTCTTTACTTTTTACTTTTTACTTTTTACTTTTTACTTTTACTCTTTCCCAACAACCCAGTGAGCTTCAACAACAGCTCGAGTCTAATATTGCGAGTTCACAAGGGCTGCTTCAGCAGCGCGAAGAGGAGATTACAAGCATCACAGCAGAACTCGGTGCAACGGCAAGTGCTCTCGAGGCACAAATTGCCGAGCGTGACGCATTGGCAGGTCAGATTGATGCTTTACGTGATGAAGAAGCGGTTTTGTTAGAGAGTGTAGCGACGCTCGAGGTAGAACTCGAGGCAACAAGAGTGAAACTCAATGAATTGCAGCAGCAAGTCTCTGAACTTAAAACGAGAGTGCAAGAACTTCTCGTGAGTGTGTATCAACAGCGCACGGGCCGCTATACAAACGCGCTAGCCCAAGCGGATTCGTTTCACGATTTGCAAGTGAACAATCACTATCTCTCTTTGCTTTCCGCTCAGGATTACGATTTAATTACCCAACTTAGTCAAACAGCATCTGAACTTATCACAACGCAAGAAATGCAAAATCAACAACTGGGTGAACTCGAAGGTCAGCGTCTCAGTTTAGAAAGTAAGCAAGTTGACCTTGAGGTTAAAAGAGTTGATTTAGAAACCGTTATCGCGAATCTTGCGGCTACACGTGAAGGACAACTTGCCACCCAAAAAGATTTGCTCGAGTCCCAAGCAGCTCTCGAGGCTTCGATTCTCGATTTGCAAAGTCAGCGTGAAGCTGAAATTGCCCGTCTAAAAGTAGAAGCTACACGCAAACGCGAACTTGCGGCCCAAGCAGCCGACACAATTCAACGAGAAAGACTAGAGGCAGAAGCGGAAGACGCAGATGCAAGAGCAGAAAATCTCGAGGCACCTGTGGCTGCCCTGCCCAAAATGGCCTCGGGCTATGTAAGCCCTGTAGCAAACGCCGAGGTGTTTGAACCTTATGGTGGCAAATGTAGATGTTTAAGTCTGAGAGCTAATACTGAGGGCGCAGCCGTCTTTGCCGTACAGTCAGGACTCGTGCTTTCTGCGGAACGTCTCAATGTCAATGATGGATACTTGGTCACAATTCAACATGCAGACGGTATTGTTACAGCGTACTCAAATCTACAAAAAAATATAGCAATCCAATCAGGCAACCAAGTGGAGCAAGGCGATACACTAGGCTATCTTGGTGGTGGCGTACTTATTCCACCCGATGTTCTAAAAATCTACGTGCGGACAGGAAGAAATGAATTCGTAGACCCTGCACCCGTTTTGGGCTTTTAATCTTTTGGTTCAAAGGATTTATCTTGTACAGGTGTTAAGCCCAGGCGGTAAAAATAAAGTTGCTCACCATCCGTTTACCTTTTTTGTAACGCTCGAGTAATTCTCGTAAGTCTTTTTGCAGTTCCTTCGCAGTGATAAAGTCCAAATTCAAACTTCCTAGAGTGTTTCCTAACGCAGGCTCATTGGGTTTAATCCGACCATCGCGTGGAGGTTGACCTCGAATGCGTGTTGACGTTGTTAAGCCTTTATGCTGGGGTCACACTGAGGAAATCTCAATCCCCCACTCTGTGGATATGTCTTGTAGTGCTCTGGCTATCTCACGATTAAAAATATCTTTGTTGGGTCTATTCAATTGGGCAAGCAAGTGCTTAAAGCTTAAAGTGGGTGTAACGTCAAATGGAATGAAAAATGATTTCGCAGTGGTTTGGTAATACTTCACAGCTCTGCCTTTGCGCACCTCTTCTTTACATGATAGAGCAAGGTCGTAAGTTTTATATCTAGTTCGTTTGCGGCATCACTTAGAGTAATTTCTTCACCAAAAAAGGGCTCGAGCAACCTTGCTTGGGTTATGTCAGTAAGGATTTTAGCCGCGTCTGTGTCCCTAACTTCTAGCGTTTCTTCCATATCCTATAGTTTACGGGGTAGCTGTTTCAAAGGTAGGTCTTTTGTTTGAAGTAGCTCTGGCGCATCATAGCAGTGCTCGAGGGTAACCGCAACTTGTATTGGCGACTAAGTGTCAAGGAGAACCTCGAGTATTTTGCGGGCAACCGAGGACGGTCAAGGACTGCTGTAAAAGACGATATTGCAAAGTTACTCGAGCAGTTTCGTCTGACAGACAAGCGCGATGAACTTGTTAGTAATTTGTCCAGGGGCATGGGGCAAAAGCTGGCGATGGCGGTGGCGATGCTGGCCAACACTGACCTTATTTTGCTCGATGAACCCACGCTCGGCTTGGATGTAGAAACAGGTTATGAAGTGCGCGAACTCCTGCGGCAGATTTCCAAAGAAGGTCGCACCATTATTATCAGCACACACGATATGCCCGTCGTCCAGGATTTGTGTGAGCGCACCGTGATTATCAATGCGGGTCATGTGGTTGTAGATGACAAGGTGAGCAATCTGCTCAAACTTTTTGAGACAAGAGCTTATACCGTTACACTTGGCAAGCCTTTAAGCGTGTCACAACATCATTTACTGCAACAGTCTTTTCCTATAGTGAATGTAGAGAACGGCGAAAAGAAAAGTCTGACGGTGAACTTAGAACACGGCGAAGACATTTACAAACTCATGGATATTTTACGCAGTGAGGGAACACCAGTAGAAACGATTGACCGAGCTGTTATCAACTTCGAGCAGGTTTTTAGAAAACTTGTCAGCAAAGAAAACGAGGAAAAAATCCATGCCCTGGCTTAATGTGCTGGTATCCAATGTTCGTAGAGACTGGATTTTGCTCAAGCGTTATTTGCCTAATACGATAAGTGGCATTGTCACGTCCTACGCGATTTTTCTGATGTTTTTTCTTGGCATTCAAGTCGTAGGTAGCCCCGAGCGTATGGGTGAAAACAGTGC